>DATCFJ010000386.1:0-6475 GCA_036509605.1 Polyangiaceae bacterium
TAGCCGAGCTCGGGCATGGCAGGACCCCCTTCACGCTCGTCCTTTCCGTCACCCAATTCCGGTGATCCGTCGTCGCGCCGTTTGGGCGTGGGCTCTGGGGGGCGCGATCGCCCGCTGCGCGCACAAATAGTCGTCGCGCTCGTCGCGGTGTGCGTGCTGATCGCGGTGCCGCTGTATCTGCTGCGTCGTCCAGGCGGAAGGGCTGGCGCTGTCGCCAGCGCCAGCGCCGCGCTCGACGCGGGCAAGGCGCCCCTCGCTCTAACCGACGCGGGCACCGCGCTCACGCCGCTCGACGCGGGCAAGCCTCCTGAGCGTTTGCACGTCGCGGCCGTACAGCACGTGCGTTGTGGCGCGTCCGCAGGCGGCGGCCACGAGGGCAACGTTTGCGACAGCGTGCCTTTCTTCGAGGACGCGCTGACCAAAGCCGTTCGCGATAACCCCGATTGCGCTCCGAAGTCCAGCGAGCAAGGCACGCTGAACTATGTGCTCACCGTGGACTTCCAGCGCAAAGCGCTGCACCTGTTTCCGGGCGCGAGCGGTGGCTGGCGCGGCAAGCAAGCGCGGCGCGCCATCAGCTGTGTGAAGCGCGCGTTCGCCGCCCCCGACTGGACGACGATTCAACACCAGTATCGCTTCTATACGATCGCAGTTTTGGCGACGTACGTTCCGCCCAATGCGCCGGCCAGCGCAGCCGGACTGGGCGCCTCGCACAATCCTCTCGCTACGCCGAACTTCGAATAGCCTTATTTGCGGCCCGGCGGTGACCACGCGCCAGCGGCGTGGCATCTTGGCTGGGATGCGCTGCGAAGAGCACGGGTGGGCGGCGGGGCCCAGCGGACAATGCGTAGTTTGTGTGCGCGAAGGGCGGGCGCGTGAACAGCGTCAGGTGCTTCGCCTCGGCATGGGTTTCGTCGCGTCGGTTCTCGCTGTGTGCGGCGCAGTGCTCGTCACGGGCGTTCGGCTCCCGCGGGCAAGCGCCGCGAACTGAACGCCGCCGGATTCATGGTTCGAGCGCGAGCTCGCCCGTGAAGCGCACGCCGGAGACCGCGGCGCCGAGCACGCGTCGGCGCTCGGCAGACGGCGTCTGCGTGCGCAAAGCCGCGAGGTTCTCGACAAAAGCGGCCATTTTACTGGCGACGAGTAGCCGCTCCAGCTCCTCGCGCAAGCGCCGACCCAGCGCAGGCGCTTGACCAGCGGTGCTGATCGCGATCGTCAGTAAGCCGGCGCGCGCTTGGGCCATGTGCGCGTAGCTGTTGTGCTCGGGTTGATCGACGGCGCAGAAGAACACACGCGCGGCTTCGGCGAGGCTCGCCATGCGGCCCGCCAGCGCGGCGTCTTCGTCGACCAACACGGCCAGCCATTTGCCGTCCAGATCGGTGTCGGCGAATTCGCGCTCGTGCAGCTCGATCTGACCGGCCTGTGCGAGGGCTCTGATGTCGGTGTTCGGTGCGCCGCACACGACGACCGGGCGAGCTCCCGCTTCGAGCAGCGCCCGCGTGCGAAGCGTCACTTCTGCGCTCGAGCCGACGACTAGGCAAGCGCGACCCACGAGCAACAAGGCGATTGGAAAGACGGGCTTGGTCATTGGCTCTTGGAGTGAATGATGGAAGGGATGAGGACGCGCGTGGTGAACTTCTGCTGTCGTTCGGCGTCGCCGATGCGCTGCAGGAACAGACCGGTGAAGGTGCTGAACAGGGCATCACCGGGGGCGGCGGTTCCAGTGGCGCTGGGGCGCATCACCCAGCGTTTGATCTTCTGCAAAAGCTCGGCACTTACGGGATTTACCTGGATTTTGCCAGCAGCGACCAAGGGCACGCCTGGCGAGATCTGAGCCGCGTCGCCGGCCAACAAGTGGTGCACTTCGGTGCAGCGACGGATCACGCCTTCGGTGGTCGTGGTCCAACTCTGGCGGCTCGAGCCAGGCCGCATGACTTCCACCAGGTAAGCTTCCTCCCAGACGTGCCACGTCACCTTGCAAGTCTGCGCCGTCGTGGAGAGCGCTCGGTTGTTTCCTGCGCGTGACACAGTCGCTGTCAGCACGATCGTCGTGGGCAAACCCCTGCTCAACTTATTTTGCAAGCTGTCGTCGACCAGATCTCGAAACGACAGATCCAGATACAACAGGCTGGTGTCGGCATCCCAGTCGAAGTGCGCTTCCCGAGTGACGACGTCATCCTCGGCTTCTTGTGCGTAGGCACGGCTGACCGACAACAGACACACGAGCGCGATCGCCAAGGCCACGACAGTTGCGAGCCCCAAGCGTCCCCCCGAGCCTTGCCCGACGCGCTTCGCGACACCCGAAGGGGTGAGCCTCCTACTGACCACCAGCGGGCCCCTTGCCACGAACTGGCACGAAACCAAGCACGTTGGAAAAGGCGAACACGAAGCCCCCGGCGCTCGTATCGATGCGAAACCCGAGGTTCCCCGTCAAATCCACCGGGATCCGCGCAAGCCCCGAGTAGCCGACGGGCGGGCTCGTGATGTCCCGGTCGCCGGCCAGGCCGTACACCCCCGCGCTCGCGAACAGATCGATGCCGTAGATGGACCGGCGCCCGCGAAACAGCGGAATGCGGTACTCACCGGCAAGCTTGAACGCGTACTTTCCGTAGCGAACCTCGACGATGTCCGTACCCAAAAAATTCGGTGCGGGGCGACGATCGAAGTTCATCCCCAACACGCGCGACGGCAGAAAATCGCTGAAGTCTCCGACGTAATACTGCTCGAAGAAGGGCGCGTTGCCGGAGATGGCTCCGGCGAACAGCTCGAGCCGGAGCACGTGGTCGTGCCAGGGCAGGTGCCACCAGTGCGACGCCGAGACTTCGGCGCGCTGATACTCGTAGTCCGACGCAGCAGGGAGCAAGCCAACTTCGCCCGTGATCGACGCATGCCAGCCGCGTGTCGGCAAGAACGGGTGATCGCGCGTGTCGTAGTCGAGCGTCGCACGTAACGTCGACAGCACGCTGTGCCCGCGCACGATGTCGAAGGCGATGGGCTCGGTGCGGAAGCCGCGCATTTGCGAGGCCTCCAGCGGGTAGCTGGCATCGATCGATTCGAGCCGATAATTCAGCCAAAATTGCGTGGCAATCGACAGGTCTCGACCGACTCCGACGGAGCCGCCGAAGCGTTTATAGCTGACGACCGCGGACCTCGATCTGTTCATGTCGTTCGGGTCGTCTTTGAGCACGACCGCGTTGCCGAAGAAGTCGAGCGCGTCGTTGTACAGCAGCGTACCGCTGGTCATCCACGAGCTGCCGAGGAACGCGGGATCGAGAAAGCGAACGCGCAGCGCGAGCTGATTCTCAGCGCGGGCCATCGCCGCGCCGAGCGTGATGCCCGTGCCGAGCAGGTTGGTCTCGGCGACGTCGATCGCGGCGTACGCCGTCAGCGGGCGGCGATTGCCTTGTGTATCAGCGTCCGCCGAGATGCCCATGCGCACGTCGTTGAGCACGATGGTGTTGCGCTCGACGACGTCGATCACGAGCACTACTAGGCCGCGCGACGAGCCTTTGCGCAGCGAAAATTGCACGTCGCGAAAGAAGCCAGTGCCGAGCAGCCGGTAGCGCGCGAGCTCGACTTCCGGATCGTCGACGTCGAATACGTCACCCTGCTTGAAGGGCACGTAGCGCAGCACGACGTGCGCTCGGGTTCGAGTATTGCCGCGAACTTCGACACCTTCCAGCGTGTAGCGGACAGCAAGCGTAGTCGGACCGGTGTGTGTCTCCAGCCCGGGCTCTGGGCAGGGACAGGTGCGCTCGCTGGGGGGCGAAACCACGGGCGCGGCGACTGGCGCCGCGGCAGCAGCAGCTGACGCGGTCGGCGTGGTCGGTGGCGTGCTCGCGGCACCCCAGGTGTCGTTGGCTGTGGCCGCGGGTGGCGGAGGGGCGGCCGCGTTGTCGGGGTCCTGGCTGACGGGTAACGGGTCAGCGTGTGCCGGCCGCCCCGGAGCCAAGAGGGCCAGGGCTATCGCGATCGCAAACGCGCGCCGCACTCCGGATGGGACGAGCGCTCGCCCGCTTCGATTCAATGGAGAACGGCGCGCGCGCTGCATCACTGGAACCTTCAGCCATTCCTGCGAATATCCGCCGGGATTCGCTCGTAACTCTCGCACATGCTGACCATGCGGTCGGCAATGGCCGTGTTGAATTCGCCCTCTAGGGCTCGAAATCCCCAATTTCCGGAGGCTGTGCCCGGGATATTCATGCGCGCTTCGGTGCCCAAGCCCAGCAGATCCTGCAGCGGGAAGATGGCGGTGTTGGCTACCGACATCAGCGCCACTCGGATCATGTCCCAGTGCGGTTCGTTGCCGTCGCTGCCGGCATAGCGCAAGGCGCGCAGGCGTTCATCGCGCAGCGCACGGGCGTCGTGCTCGGCGCGCTGACGCTCGTGCGAAGTGAGCCAGCCGACGATCGTGTCGTTGTCGTGAGTGCCGGTGTACACGACCGTCTGCTTGGGGAAGCGGTGCGGTTGGTAATCGCGCGATGAGTCGACGAACGCGAATTCGAGCACGCGCATGCCGGGCATTGCGAAGCGATCGCGCAGCGCGCCGACCTCCGGCGTGACGAGCCCCAAATCCTCCGCGATGAACGGGCAATGGCCGAGCGCGCTCTCTACCTTGGCAAAGAAATCCTCCCCGGGGACGTCAACGAAGCGGCCGTCTCGCGCGCTGTCCGAGCTGGCGGGGATCTCCCAATAGCGATGGAAGCCGATGAAGTGGTCGAGGCGTACGGCGTCGAAGCGCGAAAGCGTGGTCCGGAAGCGATCCAGCCACCACGCGTAGCCGGTTTCGCGCAGCACTCCCCAGTCGTACAGGGGATTGCCCCAGCGCTGGCCATCCGCGCTGAAGTAGTCCGGGGGCACGCCGGCCACCACGCGCCGCTCGCCGTGCTCGTCCAATTGAAAGATGGCTTGGTGCGCCCACACGTCCGAGCCGTCGTGCGCGACGAACATCGGCACGTCGCCGAGCAGCTTCACGCCGCGCTCGTTGGCGTAGCCGCGCAGCCTCGACCATTGGCGCGCGAACTCGAACTGCAAAAATTCGTGATAGCGAACTTCGCTCTCCAGCTCGCGGCGAGCGCGTTCCATGGCTGGGGCTTCGCGCCGCTTCAGCTCGCTTGGCCACGTGGTCCACGACTCCGCGCCGCGCGCCGCCTTTAGAGCGCTAAACAGGGCGTAATCCGGGAGCCAGTGATGTTGCTCTTCGCTGAAACGCGCGATCTCCGCGCGCTCGCCATCCCCGAGCCGGGCCTGGAAACGCCCGAAGGCTTTGCGTAGACGCCGCTCGCGATAGCGAAACGCCGCCGGGAAGCGCGCGTTGCGGGAGCTGTTGAACCCTCGCGGATCCAGCACTTCATTCGGCTCGAGGAGCCCGCGATCGACGAGCGTCTCCAGGCTCAAGAGCAGCGGACTACCCGCGAAGGCGGACGGGCTGTCGTACGGCGATGCGCCCGCACCGAGCGGGCCGACCGGCAGCATCTGCCAATAGCGCTGACCTGCACGGGCCAGAAAATCCACGAAAAGGCGAGCTTGAGGTCCCAAATCCCCGACGCCGTGTGGACCGGGCAGGGAAGTGGGGTGAAGGAGGATCCCGCTGCAACGTTCGGAAAATGGATTCATCGACGACACTCCCAAAGCTAAGAATCGGAACCGCCCGCCGCGCCATCCGGCGGGCGGAACAACGACAGGATGATTGAGCCGGCGAGCACACACACGATCACAGCGAGCGAGACCAAGCTCGGGATCGGCTGGATGTTCGCGATTAGCATCTTCACGCCGATGAAGATCAGAATCAGTGACAAGCCGGTGCCCAGATGATGAAAGCGATTCATCATGCCCGAGAGCACGAAGTAAAGTGCCCGCAGCCCTAAAATGGCCATGATGTTCGACGTGTACACGACATACACGTCCTTCGAGACAGCCAGCACGGCGGGCACGGAGTCGACCGCGAACAGCAAATCTGAAACTTCGATCACGACCAACACGAGAAGCAGCGGCGTCGCGTAGCGGATGCCGTCCTTCACCATCATGAAGTGATCGCCGTTGTACTCCTCGGTCGTGCGCAGAAAGCGGCGCGCCAACTTGAGCGCTAGGTTGTCCTCGGGGTTGACCGCTTCCTCGTCCTTGCGGAAGGCCAACTTGAGCCCGGTGTAGACCAGGAACGCGCCGAACACGTAGGTCATCCAATTGAAGCGGTGCAGCAGCTCTGCGCCGGCGAAGATGAAGATCGCGCGCATGACCACTGCGCCGGCCACGCCCCAGGACAGCACGCGGTGCTGCCTGCTCTCGCTCAACTTGAAGTAGGTGAAGATGATCAGGAATACGAACAGGTTGTCGACCGAGAGCGACTCTTCGACCAGGTAAGCGATCAGGTAGCCGGTCGACAGGTCTCGCCCCATGCGCCACCAAACGAAGCCAGCGAACGCCAGCCCTGCCGCAATATTGAAGAGGCTGCGGACTGCCGCTTCGCGGAACGACATGT
>DATCFJ010000387.1:0-6566 GCA_036509605.1 Polyangiaceae bacterium
GCGATGCGCGCGGGAGCGTTCGATTTCGTCACCAAACCGGTCGACCCGTCGCTGCTTTCGATCAGCGTGAATCGCGCCGCCCAGCATCGCGAGCTGCGCGAAGAAGTGCGACGCTTGAAGGAGAGCGCCTCGAGCTTGAAAGTGGACGGCGTGATCGGCAACAGCACCGCCATGGAACGCGTGTTCGATCTGGTAGCGCGCGTGGCCGAGGGTGACGCGTCGGTGTTGATTTCTGGCGAAACCGGCACTGGCAAGGAGGTGGTGGCCAAAGCCATTCACCAAGCGAGTGGACGCAAGGGCTCGTTCGTTGCGGTCAATTGCGCTGCGATGCCCCCACACCTGCTAGAGAGCGAGCTATTCGGCCACGCGCGTGGCGCCTTCACCGACGCCAAATCTCAGCGTACCGGGCTGTTCGCGCTGGCCGACGGCGGCACTCTGTTCCTCGACGAGATCGGGGAGATGCCGCTCGAGATGCAGCCCAAGCTGCTGCGCGCTCTGCAAGAGCGCACAATCCGCCCGGTCGGAGCCAACACCGAGGTGCCATTCGACGCCCGCGTGATCACCGCCACCAACCGCGATCTCGAGAGCGAAGTGTATGAGAAGCGCTTCCGCGAGGACCTTTATTACCGCATCAACGTGGTGAAGATCGCGCTGCCTCCGCTGCGCGAGCGCGGCATGGACATAGTGCACCTGGCAGCGCACTTTCTCGGCAACTTCGCGGCCAAGAGCAACAAGGGCGCACTCACGCTGTCCGAAGGCGCTGCCGAGAAGCTCTTGGCTTACAACTGGCCGGGCAACGTGCGGCAGTTGGAGAACTGCATGGAGCGCGCGGTCGCGCTGGCTCGCTTCAACCAGATCTCGGTCGATGATCTGCCGGAGAACGTGCGCGGCTACACCGCCGATCGCTTTGTCGTAGCAGTCGACGAGATGGCAGAGGTCGTGAGTATGGACGAGCTCGAACGCCGGTACATTCATCGCGTTTTGGCCTTGGTCGAGGGCAACAAGTCGCGCGCTGCACAGCTGCTCGGCTTCGATCGCCGCACCATGTACAGGAAACTCGAACGCTATCAGTCGCGCCAACAGCTGACGCGCGAACACGAGGCGCCCAAGCGTGCCCCCGAAGCCTGATCCACGTTTCCTAGCAATCACCGCACACGACCTGCGAGGAGCGGTCGGAGTGACGGACGGCGCGCTCAAGGAACTGACGCGCGAGTTGCCCAAGGACAGCCCGGACGCCACCAAGCTCACGCAAATGATGGCGCGCAGCAGCCAGCGCTTGCTGCTGCTGGGCGACCGCCTGTCCTCGCTCGCCAAGCTGATGGACGGCTCCGATCTGGAACGGAGCGACGCCGTGGACCTAACCGGTTTGGTCAAGGACGCCGCCAATCGCGCGTTCACGGCTCACGCACGTCGCAACCTGCAACTCCGCGTCGACGGCCCGGCAGTCCCTGCCGTGCTGCACTCGCAAACGTTCGCCGCGGCGGTTTCCGAGCTCACCGCGCTGTTTTGCAGCTTCTCCCAAAACGAGCTGTTCGTCCGCGTGTCGTCGACGGCGGACGCCCTGCGCATCGAGTTCGAGAGCGACAACACCGACGACAGCGTGCAACGGGCGCTGCTAGACCGCGCGTCCACCACGCAAGCCAACGCGGGCATCGCCTTCGCGGAGGCCGTGCTCGCCCGGCACCAGGGCAGCATCGAGCTGCCCGAAGCGCCCGGCAGGAGGGCTTGCTTGAGCCTGCTTTTGCCGCGCTGATTGCTAAAAGTAGCCGCGGCCCCCCGTCGACACTGGCCGGCGGTCGCTGCCGGCATAACCGCCGCCGCCCGTTCCGCTGTTGCCACCTTGCGGCAGCCCGTTGTCGGCGCGATCCGCTATCTCGGTCTGAGCGCGATGCCGAGCTCGGGGGAGCGCACCAACCTGAAGTCCGGCGTCGGCTCGCGCTCCGGCGTGCGCGCGATGGGTCCTGGGGGGCTGAGGCTGGCATCGGCCGCTTCGGGGCCCGTGGTGGAGGCGCCCCCTGCACCCGCCGGCTCGATCACGCGATCAGTGACATGCGTGCAAGCGGCGACCGCGAACACGGCAGCGCAAACCGACATCGCTGACACAGTGTGAGTGCGAGACAGCGAATGTTTCATGCTCAACGATTAGCAACCTGCGTGCCAGCTCGAACCAATACGCGCGCGCCGACAATGCAGTCTCGACCGCCAAGGGGCATGTGGTTTGCAGTGCAGGTGCGGCATGCACACCGCCGACGAACAGGCACGCACGCACGACAGGGCACCAAACGACGCCAGGTTGCGCGCGCAAATCCAAGAGAAAATGAAAGCGCACGGTCAGGTCGACGCGACCAAGATCGGAATCGTCGTGCGCGATGGCCAAGTCCTGTTGTGGGGCTCAGTGGCAAGCCAACACGAACGTGCTGTCGCCGGCGAGGTCGCAGCTGAGGAGGCTGGTCGAACTGCGGTCATCAATCACATTCAGGTATTTCGAAGCAGCCAGTGCTGAGCGTCACTGCCCAACTTGGTCAACCTCGACGCCGGCCAGGCGGAGCGGTCCGTTATCGCTGCAGTGCGCGGGCCCCAGTGGCTCTGCCGCGCTGCCTGCTTGGGCGTTGCAGGACGCGGCTGGGCCGGCCGAGCCAGCGAGACGAGTCATGACCCGCAATTCAGCGATCAACGTGCCAGCTCGCGTGCGTCGGTTCACGCGTGGCGCGAATGCAGCGAGAGCCATGTGACAGCTTGGTCGCCTCGCTGTGGCGGATAGCCACAAGCTCTTTAGTGCGAACAACTACGGCAAATCAGCGTGATTTCGGCACCGTTTCGGGGCTCACAACCGCTGGCACATAGACTGCAGAGAGCGCTCACGTCGCACATGAGAACTCTTTCGCTCGCTGCATGCCTCTGTCTGTTCGCACTTGCGTGCGGCTCGCAAAAGCATGCCGCGGCTCCGGGGCCCGCGCAACGTGCGGGCGCAAGTATCGACGAAGGCGCGGAGAAGGCCAAAGAGTCTGCACAGGAGGCGGGTAAAAAAGTCGGCGATGCAACCGAGAAGGCCGGCAACAAGATCGACGAGAAAATCGGCGATTGACTCGAAGACGAGCAGCTGGTCTCGCGCTGCAACATCCGAAAGGCGCACTGCGCCGCACGCCGCACTATCAATTCCTAGTTAGATTGAGAGGAAAAAATGAAATATCTGAAATCCGTCATCTCATCGTCGGGCGTTCTTGCTCTATTCATCGCCGGCTGTGGCAGCGCTGCTGTGCCGCTCGATAAGCTCACGGACGCGAAAGCCACCGTGCGCGCCGCTCAGGAAGCAGGCGCGGAAACGACGCCGCAAGCAGCCTTGCACTTGAAGATGGCGAACGACGAGCTCGCCTCGGCGGACAAAGCCGTCGCCGACAAAGACACTGATCGCGCGCACCTGCTCTTGAATCAAGCGCAGTCGGACGCTGACCTCTCGCTCGCGCTGGCGCGCGGCACTACCGAGAAGCAACAAGCGCAAGAAGCTCAGGCCAAAATCGATGGGCTGCTGAAGCAAGCGCAGTAACCCCAAGCATTTCAAGCAGGAGCAAAAGCCATGAAGATCTCGACCATTGCCGTTGTTGTAAGTTTCCTCGGTGCCACTGCGTGCGCGTCCTCGACGCCCACGGCCGAGCTGGTCAATGCGCGCCAAGCCTATGACCGCGCGCGTACCGACCCAACCGCTTCGCTCGTACCGGACAGCGTGCTCAGCGCCAAACAGGCGCTGGACAAAGCCGAGTCCGTACACAACAGCGACCCGCAGTCTGACTCGGAGAAGAGCTACGCGTATGTGGCTCAGCGCCGCGCCGAGCTAGCGATCGCGCTTGGTGACAACGCGAAGGCAAAGCAACAAGCCGACGCCGCAGCTGCGCATTACACGGAGCTGCAGGACAAACTGCGTACCTCGGCCGTCGCGCAACTCGGTGCAGAGCGCACTCAGGTGAGCCAGCTCGGTTCGGCGCTGCAGCAATCGCAGACGGGCTTGGCGGCGGAGACCGCGGCTCGCAAAGCAGCAGATGCACGCACCGCGCGCGCCATGGAGAGCCTACAAAAGATCGCGCAAGTCAAAGAAGAGGCGCGTGGCATGGTGATCACGCTGTCCGGCCAGGTGCTGTTCGTGACGGGCAAGTCTGAGCTCTTGCCTGCCGCGCAGGACCAGCTCAACCAGGTCGCCAAAGCGCTCAAAGATCAGGGCGAAATCAAACCGATGGTCGTCGAGGGCTATACCGACTCGGTCGGCTCGGACTCGTCGAACATGACGCTGTCCAAGAACCGCGCGGACGCCGTGCGCTCGTATCTCGTCAGCAAGGGCTTCCCCTCTGACAAGATCACGTCGGTCGGCAAGGGCAAGGCAGACCCGGTGGCACCCAATGACACCGCGGACGGCCGCGCCAACAATCGCCGCGTCGAGATCGTGATCGCCGGCGGCAACTCGCCGACGGGCGACTCGGCCAAGTAACCCGCGCGCGCTCGTCCTCAACGGCGAGTCGTAGGCAACGAGACGGGCGTACGCGAGATTCGCGCACGCCCGTGCGCGTTTTGTCCCTCGCCTACTTCACCTTGGCGTGATGCACGCCCGGGAACGCGCCGGGCGGCATCACGAAACCAGACGGCAGCCCCGCGGGCATACCAGGCATTCCGGGTGGCATTCCAGGCATGCCGCCCAGCATCTGCTCTAGATTCAAAATCGCGTAGCCGGCAGGCACCTGGAATTGCTCGGCCGACAAGGCCTTCTTCTGGATGCTCGTGACCTCGATTCGGCCTTGTTCAACGCCGTTCTCGTTGGCCACGATCCGTCCGAGCTTCAATCCTAGCCAGGAAGTGAGCGCAGCGCTGCCTCACCTGCGCCAAGGCGCCACGCTGCGCCTGCCGCGCATAACTCGGGGCTCGGCTCAGAACCCGTGCTGCGCTTCGGGCGTGAGCTCGTTGGGCGGCGTGTATGCGGAAACCAGTATTTTTGGAGACGGAATCGGCTTCAGCTGAGCGTCGTACCAGGCTTCGTCAGCGAACAGCAGCGTGCCGTCCTGTGCATAGTGGATGCGCCAATGCGCGAAGTGTGCGCCTGCCGGAGGCGCAAGCCAGCCACCACGCTGCCACACGAAGGTACCGCCGCGCCAAACCCAATGGCCATCTACCCAGACTGCTTGCTTGTTCGGCGCCGGGGGGACCGTCTCGGCAAACGCCGCCGGTGGCGGATAAGGCACCGGTAAATACTCGGAACGCGGCTGCCTCGCGTTGTCAGGCATGGGCAACGCCAACGAGCATGCACTGCTCAGCAGCGCGCACGCGACCATGAAACACGAAAATCGATCAGCCAAGGTTCCACTGCAGCGCGAAGCATGAACCGCGCCAGGCTGGCTCAGCGCTTGCAACCCACGCGACGTGTATCGAGTGCGACTATTGCCCGCAGCCGGTTCGGCCGCGAGCTCGCTCAGCTTATCCGTTTTTTCGTTACTTTTTTTTGCGCTGTTTTGCGTTGGCTGCACGTCGGTTCCAGCTGGCCGTTCGGCCGTCAAGGCGGTGGAGCTTACCGGCAACGATGCGATCGACGCAGACGACCTTCGAGAAAAAATCGCCACCGCCGACAGCCCGAAGTTCCTCGGGTTCTTCCAGGGCGTGGTCTACGACTGGAACGTCTTCGATCGTTTCTTGTTGGAACGCGATCTGCAGCGTATCGAGCGCTACTACCGGGCGCGCGGGTACTACCACGCGCGCGTTCGCGCTGGCCGCGTGTTCTTCGTGTCGAACAACAAGGTGCGTGTCGACATCATCATCGAAGAAGGCGAAAAAATGCTCATAGCCCGCGTCGACCTGCACGGGCTCGAGGGTCTACCCAAGCCGGTGATCGCGGACGTGACCGCGCGCGTGAAACGCGAGCTCGAGATTGATAAGGTGTTCCAAGAGGAGAAGTTCGACCAAGCAACGAAAATCTTGGCAACCACGCTCGAGGACAACGGCTACGCGTACGCCAAAGTCCAGCGCGCGGCGGATGCCGATTTACCGAAAAATCGGGTAGCGGTCGGCTTCTACGTCACGCTCGGTCCGCTCACCCGTTTCGGCGAAGTCAGCATCAAGGGCCTCGGCAAGATTCCAGAAGCGCCAGTGCGCCGCGCGCTGAACCTGACACCTGGTGATCCCTACTCACGAGCCGAGCTGGATTCCGCGCAGCGAGCGCTGCTCGATCTCAACGTGTTTAGCTCGGTGGTCGTCGCACCAGACCTCGCGAACGACGGCGCGTCTCAGGCCGCGCCACAGGTGCCAATCAAAGTCACCGTCGAGCTCAGCAAGCTGAAGGCGATTCACCTCGGCGCTGGCGCGGAAGTCGATTCAGTTAAGTCAGAGCTGCACTTGGTCGGCGGCTGGGAGCATCGCAACTTCCTGGGCGGGCTGCGCAGCCTCACGTTCGAGGTCAAGCCAGGCGTCGTGCTCTTCCCGACGCGCTTCCCATCGCTGCACACGCCCACGAACTATTTGCCCGAAGGGCGATTCAACGCAGGCTTCCGTCAGCCTGGCTTCCTGGAAGCACGCACCGGCTTGTTCGTTCGGCT
>DATCFJ010000388.1:0-2977 GCA_036509605.1 Polyangiaceae bacterium
CGTACAAGAGCACCAAACCCGCGACTGGGCCTGTGCCGGGGCCATGCGCGGTGGTCCCGAACTCCTGCATGGCGCCGGTGGTGTAGTCGACCATCGAGCGGCTAGAATACCGCTGGGATCTGACGCGAGTCTACAAGTGGCGCTTCGCGATTTCCGTCCAAGTGCCGGACGGTTCGAGCGAGATGTAGCTCTTCCAAAACGGCCGCGCTTTGCTGGTCTCGCCGATCTGCTCGTAAGCCATCGCCAGATTGAAATAGGCGTCCGAAAACTTCGGGTCGGCCTCGATGGCGCCGTGGAAGAGCGGCACGCTGAGCTCGGGCTGGCCGCGCTCGAGCATGACGTAGCCCAGATTGTACTGGGCTTCGGGCTGCCGAACGTCGATCTCGAGCGCCTTTTTGTAGAGCACTTCGGCGGCTTCGGCGTCGTGCCGACGGAAGCGGATATTACCCAGATTGGTGTAGGCGATGGCGAGCCAGGGATCGAGCGTGATGGCCTCGCGGTACAGGACCTCGGCGTCGTCCATCGACAACGGGTCCTCGTCGAGTTGGCTGGCTCGCAGGTACAGCTCGTACGCGGTGCGCGCGCGTTCCCGACCAGCTGACGGACGGAGCACGCGGACGACGTCGTCACGTAGCGCCTTCACTTCGAAGTCGAGCACCATCTGGCCAGTCAACGGCTCGAAGGCGCCGTCGGTCGTGTGCACCACGACGCGTTGCCCATCGGAGACGATGCGCAGCTCTTGCAGCGGGCGAGTCACCTTCGGTAGCGAGCGCTTGAGCGCGCCGACGGCACGCGTCACGTCACGCAGCCGCACGCGTTGCTCGAGTAGCGACTGGGCGGTGCGCAGCGCGATCAGGTCCGAAAACGAGTAGGCCCGTCGCCCGCGGCGACGCCCAGTCGGCGAGACCACGCCTGCTCGGTCGAACGTGCGCAAGCGGGCTTGCGAGATACCGAGCAAGCGCGAGATTTCTCCGCTCGAGAACAAATCCGTCAGCGGCTCTCGACCGCCAGATTCCGCCACGGGCGCGAGCGCGCCGTCGCTACGCTTCTGCACACGACCGCCACCGGGCCCGAAGACCACGTGGATTATCTTTTCGTCGCGCTGTCTTTTGCGACCCATTCGCTGCTTGTTCCCGCCTGCTCGTAAAAGGACGACCTTCTAATTCTTCTGCGCGGCGCTTCGTGTCAAGTGCCAGACGGCGGATCGACCGAGGCACGCGGAATGACGCTGCGTACAGCGCTTGGCCCGCGGCCCTTATTCGTCATTGACGCTCTCGTGAGCCGCTTTGCGGACCGAATGACATTGTCAAAATGCTCCTTGACGACAGCCGATGTCGCGGATCGCTCGTGGGCAAAATGTTCAGTGTGCTGCTCGTCCCGCTCGCCTCGCGCGCGTGCTCACGACGCACGCGACGGACGCGACGGACGCTTGGGGACCGCGCCGACGACTTTGCGTGGCGCTCGTTGGGGACGCTCGCTGTTCTTGAACACACGCGCTTCGACATCGACGTCGACGCGAATGCCGCGGGTGTCGCGGCGCACGAACAACTCCGCGCGCACGCGGCCGATCGGTGCGCCTGAACGCACCTGCGCTTCGAGACAAGCGATGCGGATGGCGCGCAGTCGGGCGTGGGGATCGTTCGCGATCAGGCGCGCGATGTCGGCGGCGCGCTCCTTGGGTACGGCGCCCCCATGCGACACGAACGGCAAGAGCACGCTTGTGGACCCGTAATAGGTGGCGCCGTCTGGCTCGCTACGCGTCGCCCCTTCACTCATCACGTCGGCAGCCTCGAACAGCTCCCGCAGTCGGTAGTCGGCCGATTGCCAAAGCTCGAGCGTGCGGCGCGCGCCGATCGTTAGAGCCCTCGCCTTGGCGGGACCGGGACCTTGCACCTTACGCGGCAAGCCGAACGCTCCTCGCTGCCCGCGAATGCACCTCGGCCGGCCCGCAAGACTGCGAGCTGGCAATGGCGCGGCGTTGACGCCGCCGAGGCGTCTGAAGCTTCACGTTTCGGATCGTATGTCGCCTTCGGCGGCAACACGAAGTTCGTCGCAGTTTTCACGCGCATGGGCTCGAAAACGCGCTCCCTCTGCTGCGACCCCCGGCGGATTCCGCCCGGCCGCTTACTTGCCCTGCTCGCGGGCGATCGGAGAAAATCGCACGAACACGGGCCTTCTTCAGGAGTTTTCCCGATGAGCAGCAGCATTTTCCGAGAGACGTACGCCGGCCAAGACCGTCGTCAGCACCGCGTGTACGTCACGCGCAACACCGAGTACCACTTCAGGGGCGAGACCTGCGTTGCCGTCCGGGATCGCAAAACAGGGCGCTTTTTGCAGTCTCACCTAGCGGTTCAGCGCACGCTGTCGGGCGGCGTGAAGTATCAGGAAAACGGCACCGCGATCCCGTCGTGCGCGCCGCCGCGCGTCGGCGAGGCTCTGTATTTCGGTGCGGACGGGCGCGAGCTAGTGACCAGCCTTTGTTCGAGCATCGAGCGGCCCGAACGGAAGCTCGTAGCGGCTTACCCGGCAGGCTGAGCGACGCGGTTTCTGACGCCAACATGTTCAACCACTTGTCCGCTTTTCGACGGATTTGCGTGTAAAACCCTGCACCCAAAAATCGGGGTTTCGCGCCCTTGTGCGAACTGTCATTCGCAGTGTCGTCGGCCGACACCCCAAAAATCCGCTAATTCTTGGGTTTGGCGAGCCTCAAAAGTCCGGCATCATTCTTGGATATGGGCCGCGTACGGTTCAACGGTCGAAGGGCAGAATTTCAAAACCATGGCGCAATCCTCCCCCATCGCTTCCCCCAGCCCCAAAGCCGACCCGCGCGCGGTCGAAATCCTGGCTAAGAACATTTACCGGGAGTTCCGCGCGAGCGGTTTCTCGGAGCGCGACGTGCTGGCGCTCGCTGGCGAGCTGCTCTCGCTCGTCACGCGCGATGTGAAGAACGAGAAACCCCTGTAAATTAGGGGCTGCT
>DATCFJ010000389.1:0-2611 GCA_036509605.1 Polyangiaceae bacterium
GCCGAGGAAGCGCTCACACGTGGCATTCATGTCTGGCGTGCGCACGGCGGTCTTGATGACCCGCGTTCCGAGGGCTTGGGCAGCGCGGTCGAATTCGGCGCCGAACTTGCAGTCTCGGTCGCGGATGATGAAACGCGGTCCCTTGCCGAACGGCGTAGTATTGCGGAGCTGCTGCGCCGTCCACTGCTGGGTGGGAGCTCGCGTTACTGAGACGTCCACTACTTCGCGCGTGCCAAGATTGATGATGAAGAAGGCGAAGATGGGCCGGAACCAAATGTCGTAGGTCTGAACGAAGTCGCACGCCCAGATGTCCTTGCCGTGGTTTTCGAGAAACGTGGCCCAGCGTTGGCCTGTCGAGCGCGGTTTGACGCCAGTCCTCAGATATTTCTGGACCGTGCGCTTGGCGACGCGGATTCCGAGCTTGAGCAGCTCGCCCCGGATGCGCTCCGCGCCCCAAAGGCGATTTTCACGGGCAATCCGACGGATGAGCTCGATGGTCTCGATCGATACGCGGGTCGGCGGCGGCTGATTGCGCGTGCTCCATCGCCAGAACATTTGAAATCCTTGCCGATGCCAACGCAGGATCGTCTCGGGCTTCACGAGTAGCACCGATTCACGCCAAGTGCTTGTGATCGCGCTCGCGATCACAATGACGGCGCGGTCGAACGCGCTGAGATTCGGCCGCTTGATCTGTCGCCGGAGGACCAGCAGCTGCTGACGAAGGAGCGCGTTTTCGGCAAGCAAGAATCGGCGTGGCCGGAGCAGATCGGTGACCATGCCGAAGACTGGAGCGGCGGGTCGGGACGCTTCGCGAAGTGTAGCGCTGGCGTAGCGCAACGCGCGCCTGATCGCGGTAGTCACGCGGCTCAGCAAGCTCTTCAACACTGGTCGTCAATGCACTCGGTGCATCGGGGAAACAAGCTTGTGATTCCACAAAAACCAGGCGATTCTGCGCCGGACCGGGAAGTAGCCAGCAGTATGTTGAGCACTACAACGGTGAGCGAAATCACCAAGGTCTCGGTAATCGATTGATCACACCCCAAATATTGGAGCGTGCCGCCATCGGGCCAGTCAAATGTCGTGAGCGCCTTGGTGGAACCCTGCGCTACTACCATCGCCAGGCAGCGTGATTTTGAGCAGCCGAGTTTTGGCACCATACGAGGGAGCGTGGTAGCCACGACAGCCGCGCTTTTCGACTGTCGCACTCGTTGCAGAGCTGCGGCTAGTTGGGCATGACTAGTAACTCGCTGCTGGACGAACTCGCTCCGCCGGCCAGAAGAAACACTGAGTTAGTCGCTGCGCTGAACGATAACTTGGCTGCGCCAAAGGCCTGGCGCGCGACTGAAAGACTCGTAGGCCACGCGATCGTCGTCAATTGAGTCGCATCGATCTCCTCTATCGACGCCGTGGCGGTGTCGCCCAAGGCGGACATCGCGGTCGTTCCGCCCACCGCCAGGAACTTGGCACTACCGATAACCAGGAGTGCAAAGCGAGCGCGAGCGTGTACCAGAGCCTGCGCTGCCGACACCGCGCTAACCGTGCCAGCGGCACTATTGAAAGTGTAGGTTTGCATGCTCGAGATCGGCGTTCCGGTGGCGCTCAGCCCCCCCGCGACAAGGAGCGTCGAAGCGTCGACCGCGGCTGCCGCCTGAGCAAGTCTTATCTGTCCGCCGCTAGGGTTGAAGCTCGCGACTTGATTGCCACCGGCAGTCGAGAGCGTGGTGTCGATGACGTCTACGCTCGCCGACGTTGGCGATCCGCCGACAATCACGAGCCACTTCCCGAACAAGGTTGCGCTGTGCTCTGCGCGTCCAACCGACAGGCTTGAGTTCGCGCCGCCGTACAAGTGAGAGGTATTTGTCGTCGTGTCGAATTGCTCGACAGACTGTGTGCCGCTGCCGCCGGAGCTGGTGGCGCCGCCCGTCAGAATGATTGAACCACTGCCGTTCGGCGTCGCCGTAGCGCCAAAACGGGTGCTATTCAAAACAGGTAATCCAGTCGTTGCGAAAGATATGGCGGCCGAATCGTAGATATCGATCGCCTTGGAAGATGTGCCGCCCATGACGTACACTTTCGATCCCGAAAGCACGGCTACATGCTGGCAGCGCGCAACGCTCAACGCGTTCGAGACGGGCGTCGTCGTGCCGAGCGCGGGGTCGTAGATTTCGGCGCTCGCCGAATGACTGTCTGTTACGCACACGCCATCCTTGAGAGCCGAACCGCCGCCGGCTAGCAACACCTTGCCGTCGGGCAGAAGTGTCGCCGTGCCGCCGACCCGCCAAACTTGCTTTTGCAGGATACACGTCGAGCTTTGCCGATTCTAGATTGGACGTCGATTGCGACGTGTTGGTTGCGGTCAGCGCGTACGTGAAAGTCTTGCGATCAATTGCGAGCGTGGGTGGCGGATTGACGACAATTGTAGTGCCGAGATCAGCCGGCAGAATCGCCCCTCCCGCGCTCTTGACGACCGGAACCGGCGCGCCACCCGAGGCTATCGTCAACGACACGAAGGCCGCCGTGCCGACAGAAAGCGGGGGCAGTGTGATCTGGAGCGGAGTTGAGCTGCCCCCAGTCATGACGTTGGGAGTCACGCTGAAATCACCGCCGAGGA
>DATCFJ010000390.1:0-5964 GCA_036509605.1 Polyangiaceae bacterium
ATGCTGAGCGTCACCGCGTAGACCAGCAGAATTGCCGCCGGCCGTGGAACGCGAGCGCGCTCGCAGCGTGCCACCAGCGGCGTCAGCACGTACGCGATGATCAACCCCAAGAAGAACGGCAGCAGCACTTCGCTGGCCCAGAACACGAAGCCGAGCAGCAGCGCGGCGCTGACCGCGAGAAACACGACGCGCGGCCGTGTCCAACCACCAACGCGGGCCGGTGGGGTGCTCAAATTCGGGGGATTGGACACTGGACCACCATCAACTAGTCCGGGGACATATCACAAAACCAAACGAGCCCGAGCAGACGACTCTCGTCGTCCACCCAGGCTCGCTGGTCCCACTGTTCTAGCTAGCTAGCTAGCTAGCTAGAATCAGTTCGTTTCGTTCTCATCGGCCGCTGGCGGCGGCTGGCTTGCGCCGGCCTTCAGCGCGCCCAGCTTGTCCTTGAACACGTCACCGAGGGTTGCACCCTTGCCGGTCGACTCGCGCTTGAGCACTTGGATGTGCTCGGCCTCGACGCTCTCGCCGGGCTTGCGCATGGTCAAGGTCAGACGGCGATCGACGGTGTCGATGTTCTGAACCTCGGCCTTGACCTTCATGCCGGGCGTGAGCTCGGTGCCGTTCGGGATCTCGCTTCCCGGGATCATGCCTTCGATGCCGTCAGTGATGCGGATGAACGCGCCGTACTCAGGAACACTGAGCACGAGAGCATCCTCCACGACGGTGCCGGGCTTGAACTTGTTGAACAGATCGGGCCACGGGTCGTCCCAGAGCTGCTTAACGCCGAGGCTGACCTTCTTCTCGTCATGGTTGATCGAGAGGATGATGGCTTCGACATCGTCGCCCTTGTTGTACAGGTCGGCCGGGTTGTTGACCTTGACCGTCCAGGACAGGTCGGTCTTGTGAACCATGCCGTCCACGCCCTCTTCGATGCCGACGAATACGCCGTAATCGGTGAGTGAGCGCACCTTGCCGCCGATCTTGTCGCCCGGCTTGTACTTGTCCGTGAACAGGGTCCAGGGATCGGGCTCGAGTTGCTTGAGACCGAGCGAGATGCGCTTGGCGCGCGAATCGACTTCGAGCACCTGGCACTCGACCTCGGCGCCCATCTCGAGGAGCTTCGACGGATGCTTGACCTTCTTCGTCCAGCTCATCTCGCTCACGTGGATCAGGCCTTCAACGCCCGGCTCGAGCTCTACGAACGCGCCGTAGTCGGTCAGGCTCATTACCTTGCCGCGCACGCGCTTGCCGAGGGGGTATGCCTCTTCGACGTGGTTCCACGGATCTTCCTGAGTCTGCTTCATGCCCAGGCTGACGCGCTCGGTCTCGGCGTTGTACTTGAGCACCTTGACGGTGACCTCGTCGCCGACCTTGAACACTTCGCTCGGGTGATTGACGCGGCCCCACGACATGTCCGTGATGTGGAGTAGACCGTCGATACCGCCGAGGTCGACGAACGCGCCGTACTCGGTAAGGTTCTTGATCGTGCCGGTGACCGTCATGCGCTCTTCCAGGGTCTGCAAGGTCTTCTGCTTCATTTGGTCGCGCTCGCGCTCCAGGAGCACGCGCCGCGAAAGCACGATGTTGCCGCGCTTCTTGTTGAACTTGATGACCTTGAATTCGTAAGTCTGGCCGATCAACTTCTCGAGATTGCGGATCGGGCGCAGATCAACCTGCGAGCCCGGCAAGAATGCTTTGACGCCACCACGGATGGTGACCGACAGGCCGCCCTTCACGCGCTGGCTGATGGTGCCTTCGATGATCTCGTCACGCTCACAAGCAGCGGAGATCTCATCCCACACCTTCATCTTGTCGGCCTTCTCCTTGGACAAGGAGATCAGACCGTCGTCGCTCTCACGACTTTCGATGAACACGTCGACCTTGTCGCCGACTTTGACGCCGAACGTGCCGTCGGCTCCGACGAACTCGCTCTTGCTGATGACGCCTTCGCTCTTCCCGCCGATGTCTACGATCACGGAGTCGTGGTGCACTTGCACGACGGTTCCGCTTACGATCTGCCCTTCACCTCCTATCTCCACTCCTGCTGTGGCTTCTGTCGCTTCGAAGAGCGCGGCGAAGCCGGAGAGGGATGTTGTGTCAGGGGTTGCGGGTTGAAGTTGGGTCATGGATTGAAACACTGCCTCCTAAATTGGGACGCTCGCCCGCGGGTCCAAACTCTTCGTGCGTTGGTGCACAAATAAGCAGGGCCTCGCGTCGGACGCGCTCAGGTAGCGCACGGGTTCGGTCGCGTCAAACGCAAAAGCCGTACCGGAGCCGTGTGCTGGGCCCGAAATGGGCCCTCGAAACTCGGCGAGAAGCTTAAGGCCGCGCTACAGTCCGCGCAAACTGGGCCCGGAGCAGCGCCCCCAGCCAGCTTGCCCCTGCGTCGAGCTCGGGCCTCGTCCAGGACAGCACGACTCCAACTTCATCGGGGCGACGGGGCCGGACTTGAGCCTGTTCGAGCGGGCGACGCGCCTGTGACAGGGCGGGCGCGGCCGCGCCCAGAGTCGCAAAAGCGCGGGCAATTGCCGCCGGATCGGCCGGAACTGACGGACGCAGTCGCACGGCTACATCGACCTGCATCGAGCTGCCGAGCTGGATCGCGCCCGCCACACTCTCGAAGCCGTCGAACCCTGGCGGAATGGGGTCGCGAACCTGCAGCGCAAAGCCGCCCGCTCCTTCGGGCGGCAGGCCGAGCTTGAGGTAGGCCTCGCCCCCCGCCAGCGCCGCGCGCAACTCGGAGGCATCGGAAGCGACGATCAGGGCGCCGTCCTGCGCCTGGCCCACGGCGGGGCCGGCATCGACTTGAAGCACGCCGTCCTGGAAACGAGCTGCGGTGTGCTCCTCCTCTAGGGTGGTTTTTAGGCCCTCGACCAACGCCGTGCGCGGGAACTTGCCGCCGAACACGACGACCCAGCCCGACTTCGAAACGCCGACGACGATCTCGCGCAAGTCGCGGCCCAGCTCGACGCCCGTGTGAGCGCGAAAGCGATCGTGACGCGGCCTCAGCGTCGCGGGGCCGGCCACGCCTTGGTCGAACAAGGGCAGCAAGCGGCTGCGCACGGGATCCGAGATCAGCATCGTCTCGACGTCGATGCGCGCGGCCAGAACCGTGTCGTCCGGCAAGTGTCGCGCCGCGACACGGCCGTAGGCGACGAACTTGAAGTAGATCAACACGCCGCCGAGGAACGCCGCCGAAATCGTGAGCGCAAACACCGCGAACACCACGCGATGACCGATCCCACCGCCGCGACGTGATCGTCGCTCCTCGGACGCAAAGCCCCGCTGGGCGACCTCACCAGGCACAGGCAGTGCCTCGGCAATTGACGAGCTCGGACAGCTCGTCGCGACCGAGCTCGAAGTGCAAGGTGACGAACTCTGCGGCGTTCGTCACCTTCACCCGCGCGGCAAACTTCGCGAGCCGTCCGGGCGAGGTCTGCAACGCGTCGCGCAGATCCCCCAAAGCGTGCCCGACCCGTTCTGCGGCGTTCGGATCCTCG
Source organism: Polyangiaceae bacterium (assembly GCA_036509605.1). Taxonomy (GTDB): domain Bacteria; phylum Myxococcota_A; class Polyangia; order Polyangiales; family Polyangiaceae; genus PMG-095. The sequence continues at coordinate 3,504 of DATCFJ010000390.1, forward strand.
AGCTTCAGAGCCACGCTCGCGTCAACGCCCGCGCTGGTCAAATCCGCATCGAGCTCGATGCGGCGCGCTCGGTCGGCCAACTCTTGCAGGGTGTGCGAACCAGCGAAAAGTTCGCTCGGCAGCGCCCCCGGTCTTGCCACGGCCGACAGCACGCCCTTTTCCAAGGGCTCGAGCGCGGGCATACCGCGCCCCTGTTCGAGCGTTCGCTCCACGCTGTCTATCTCCGCCTCGCTGACCGAAACCACGAGGTCGTCACCCCGCGCATAGAAGCGCGCGGGCGCGCCGCGCGACGGCGGGGACGCGCGATCGAAGCGCCGCAAATCGCCGCCGAGATCCACGGGGTGCTGAAAGCGTGGCGCGCTCTGCGCATGTTCGGGGTCGAAGCCCGGGAACTTGCCGACCATCACGAACACGCTATCGGCGACGTCGAGCGAAGCCCCTGGCCGGAGCCCGAGATACAACGTGTCCGTCTCTGCCAGCAATTTGAGGCGTAGCTCGTCGGTAGCGCTATCTGCGCCGTGCAGGCCGTGCAGCGCTTGCTCACTGATGGCAGCCATGGCCGGCACTCCGAGCGTGCTGCGAATGCGCTGCAGATCGATGCGCAGCACCAGATCTAGATCGGCGGGCATGGCAGATAGCGGTCGTGTCACACGCGGCGCGTCCGGTGGCGGACCGACGTGCTGCGTGCCGCACGCCGCGACGACGAGCACACTCAGAGCCAGAGCAGCTCGCCACGTCATTCGTGAGCGCCGAGCTCGGCTTCTACTTCTCGCACCCGGTTTACGATGCGCGCCACCACTTGGTCGATGGTCAACACCGAGCTGTCGATGATCTGGGCGTCGGAGGCTTGTTTGAGGGGGGCGATCGGGCGGTTGCTGTCGCGGAAATCCCGCTCGGCGACCTCGCGCTTCACTTCCGCGAGCAGAGGCAGCCCGCCGCGCGCCAACAGCTCGTCGAAGCGGCGCTGGGCGCGGATGTCCACGCTCGCGGTGAGGAAGAACTTGGCTTCCGCGTTCGGGAACACGACCGTGCCGATGTCGCGACCTTCAAGCACGACACCACCTGCCGCGCCTGCCTGGCGCTGCATGTCGAGCAAGGCCTCACGTACCGCGGGCACGGCCGAGACCTTGCTCGCGCCCTGACTCACGCTCGGTTCGCGAATCGCCAATGACACGTCTTCACCACGCAGCTTGACCGTAAACCCGCTGGACTTCTGACTACCCAGTTGGACCGCGCGTTCGTTCACCAAGGCGTAAGCGAGATCGCCGAGCGCGTCCGGATCATCCCAAGAGACAGAAGCGCGCTGGGCCGCGAGCGCCACGGCCCGGTACAGCGCGCCCGTGTCGACCAACAGGTAACCGAGCTCGTCGGCGACGCGCTTCGTTACCGTCGACTTCCCTGCTCCCGCCGGGCCGTCTATCGCCACTACCGGGCGCGTCATCGCTGCACCTCGATGTCGGCGCCGAGCGCGCGCAGCGTACCCGCGAAGCGCGGAAAGCTCACCGCCAGGCAATCGACGTCATCGACGATGGTTTCACCATCCGCGACCAGCCCGAGCACCGCGGCCGCCATCGCCAAGCGGTGATCCCCGCCACTCGACACGCGCGCGGCGTGCAGCGGCCGCTCGGGTTGACCCTCGATCACTAGGCCGTCCGTGCGAGCCGTAGCTTGCACGCCAAAAGCGCGCAGCAGCTCGGTCAGCGCGGCGATGCGGTCGGGCTCTTCTTCTCGCAACTCGCTGACGTCACTGATCTCGGTCACGCCGCGGGCGCGCGCCGCGAGCGCGCAGATCACCGGAACTTCATCCAAGGTGCGCAGCGCCACCTCACCGCTGACCTTGGTGCCGCGCAGCACGGAGCCTACGGCGTTTACCTCGCCCCACGGCTCACCCAGTGAATCACCCTTAGGAGTGATACCCATGCGACCGCCGAAGGCACGGAGCACCTCCAAGATCCCGGCGCGCGTGGGGTTGAGACCGGTGCGCCGCGTGGACACGTTGGAGCCGGGCACGAGCTCTGCCGCCACGAGCACGAAAGCCGCCGCTGTGATGTCGCCCGGCAAGTCGACCTCGAAACCGCGAATAGACAACGGATCCGCGGGGGGGTGCAGGCTGACCATCGAGCCTGCGGTCTGAATCGGCATGCCCAGCTCGCTCATTAGGCGTTCGGTGTGATCCCGCGACACGACGGGCTCGAAGATCACGGTCGGGCCTGAGGCAAACAAGCCCGAGAACAAGAGCGCGCCCTTGGCGTGATCGTTGGGCGCGGTCATCGCGTACTCGATACCGCTCAAGCGCTGCCCAGGCTCGAGCCCAGCAATGCGGAGCGGCAGCGCGGAGTCATCCGGATGGACCAAGGACGGCTCGCAGTCGATGTGAGCGCCGCGCTCAGCGAGCGGCGCGACGACGGCCTTCATGCGCCGGCGCGACAACGCGGGACTGCCAACCAAGCGCGACCCAAAC
>DATCFJ010000391.1:0-2905 GCA_036509605.1 Polyangiaceae bacterium
CGCCGCTTCGATGCGGAAGTACCTGTAAGGATCTGCCATCGTTCAATGACTCGAAGTGGGGCGCACTGCCGATTCCACCTGCGGGTGCACCAGCCGTAGTAGCTCTCGAGACAGATGCGACAGCTCGGCGGCCGTTCGCAGCGTCTGTCCTGTACTGACCTCGGTCTCTTTGGTTGCCTGCGAGACATTGGTGATCGCCACGTTGACCTGCTCCACGGCCGTGGCCTGCTGCTTGGTCGAAAGCTCGATTTCCTTCGCGGCTTCAGTGGTTGTGGCTACTTGGCCGCTGATCTGGCCGAAAGCCGCGGCCACTCTACCGAACTGGTCTGCACCCGCTTCGACCGCTTTGGAGCCCGTTTCGGTGGTCATCACCGTCGTGTTGACGGCGCTCCGCACATCGTCAATGAGGCCCCGAATTTCCTTCGTCGACCCGCCGACGCGATCGGCGAGTTTCCGAATCTCATCGGCGACGACGCCAAACCGTCGCCCTGAATCTCCGGCACCAGCTGCCTCGATCGATGCGTTGATGGCCAGAATGTTGGTCTGCTCCGCCAGCTCGGACACAATCTCCAGCACGGATCCGATCTGTTGCGACTTCTTCCCGAGGTCTAGCATGTGGTGAACGATGACATCGACCTGGCGACGAATGCCGGTGATCGATTCGTGCCCTTTCGCCACCGTCAGATCGCCGGACCGCGCGGCCGTGGCCGTCTGGTCCGCGATCTCGGCCACGCGCCGCGCGCTTTCGGCGATCTGACGCGACGTCGCCAGTAGCTCGCTGATGGTGGTCGAGATCTCACTCATCGCGGTCGCTTGCTCCTTTGCTCCGGTGGCCTGCTGATTGGCCGCGGATTGAAGCTCTGCCGACGAAGTCTGAATGTGGTGCACGGCAGCGCCGATTTGCGACGCGAGCGAGCGGGCGATCAAAGTACCAGCGGCCCCAACCAACGCGACGCCCAGCAAACTGCCCCAAAGAATCGCGGTTTTCGTGCTCTCGGAGCTCTGCTCGGCCTCCTCGTTGCGGCGCTTGAGTAAGCCCGCCTCGTCGTCATCCATCTCACCGACGACCCGCCGCAATTGAATCATTAGCTCCTTGCCTTCGCCCGCCGCCACGAACTTCGTCGTCGCCTCAGAGCCCGTGGTTCTGCGCACCTCGATTCCGCGTTTCAGCACAGCCAGCTTGTCGTCGATCAGGGGCTGCAACGCGGAAAGCCGACGCTGCTGTGTTTCGTTGTCAGCAGTGAGCGTGCGAACCTCCGAGGCCACTTTTGCGATGTCCGGAAGCGCTCGAGTGTACGGGTCGAGAAAACTTTCGTCACCTGTTATGAGAAAGCCGCGCTGACCGGTCTCTGCGTCCTTGAGGAGCGAGAGCAAGTCGGCAAGCTTCGTCCTTACCTCGTGGGTGTGGGACACCCAACGGTCGTTTTCAATCAAGTGCTCGGTGCTGCGATAACCCGAGACACCGACAACTACCAAGGTGAGCACCGCGATCGCGAATCCGAGCGCCAGTTTTCGTCCGAAGGTCCAATTGATCAGCATCCCTCACCGTTCCTGCGATGACCCGAAGGTCTTGATTCGTTGGGCGATGCCCTCGACGAGCGAAGGCAAATGGAGCAAAGGCAGCACGCCGCGGTCGTGTCTGATTATGCCGCGAACCGCCGCGCCGGACCCGGGCTCAGCCGCGGACAGCCCGTCCAGAGTGACGCGCAAATGTGCCTCGAAGGTGGCAAAGGCAAACGCGACGGGCGCGGCACTTCGCGCAACCACCAGCCATTTGGCTGAGGGCTCGGCTTGATAGCCCAGCAATTGCCCGAGATCGTAGATCGGTGTGAGCACACCTCGAAACCCGGCCATGCCAAGCAGCGCGGGTAGCGGACTTGGGGCCAGTACCACCTTGCGGCTCACGTGAAGGCTTTGAATTTCCGACAGGCGCACAGCGTACCGATCGCCGGCGATTCGCAGCGACAGAAAATCGAGCTGCTCCGGATGCTCGTCTCTCTCCGCCTGGGCAAACGAGCGGTCAAACTCCTCACGTAGCAGGAGCAACTTGGGGTCGATCGGATTCACCCCGGGTGTTCCGCAGCGGCTCGCGGATGTCATGTCAGCCCCTTGAGCCTGTCCAGCTCCGATTGGCACAGCGCGGCCAAGCCCTCCCGACTGAAGCCGCCACCGAACAACAGCAGCCGAGAGGCTTCTTCGCGTTGCAAGAGCAGCGCCGCCTGAGTCAGCTCGCGTTGTGCGGTACTACGATCCCCCATGCGCCGCGCGAGCAAGCCCAGATGCAGATGAGGCATCGCGAATGCAGGGTCCAAGTAACAGGCGATTTGGGCGTGCTCGATCGCGGCACGAGTATCCGTCTGGTGTTCCCGGCACAGCGAACGCAGGTAGTGCGCGCCGGCGCTCAGACTATCCTGGACGAGAAGCTCAGCGCACGCGAGCTCTGCCGCTTCGAACCGACCGCAATGGGTCAGTAGCGCCGCGCGCAGAAGCACAGCGTCAGCGTCGTTGGCCGAGCTCGCAGGCATTCGCGTGAGCACGTCCAACGCCTCCGCGAAGCGCTCGTGCGAGAGCAATTCCAACGCCAAGCCAAGATCGAGCCGAGCGACCGTTGCTCTGCCCGGAGCTTCGAGCGTCGGCGGTCGTTCCGCGGTCGGCTTTTCGGTCAACGCCCGAATTCGATCCGAGGACCGCTGCACGGTCTCGAGCCAAGTGCTCGCCCAGTCGAGGGCGAGCGCGGAACGCGGCGCGTGCACCGGCATTTCCGCTGCCTGGGGCACCATGACGGGTGCGCGCGACGCGTCTCGGCGCTGATAATAGAATGTTCCGTGCGAGTGGAGCAGCTCGAAGGCCTGCGAAAGTCCACGCAGATTCTCGGCGTGCCCGAGAAACAGATAGCCACCGGGCG
>DATCFJ010000392.1:0-3491 GCA_036509605.1 Polyangiaceae bacterium
CGTGCGCAAGGGCTATCGACTCCAAGCGCACCACCCCTGAGCATGGGGATTAACGCTTGCCCCCAGGTCGGTGCCTTCGAGTCCGCGCCTTCCCTGTAAAACCTTTGCATTCGGAGCGAGCGCAAAAGGCGCGGGGAACGATGCTTTCCGCGGGGCTCCCTCTCCTGACAGGAGAGACCGTCCCCAGCGCTCGCGCGAGTCTCAAGCCATGGTTCTGGCAAGCCTAAAAAGCGCTGCTGCGAGGCACCGCTTCTGCCGTGCTCACGTGAGTCTCCACGTCGCACGCCATCTTCCCCGCACAGCGTCGCCGAAGGCTCTGCCGGCCCGCGGCGTGGCGCGTGATCATCAACCAAATCCCCAAACCCAAAACTGTGGCAAGTTGTGGCGGTGACTGACTCGGTGAGTGGTTCGCAAAGGCCGTCCGCGCCGCGCGCGTTGTTGGCCCTGGTGTGCACGTGCGCCTTGTGGGGATTGAGCTTTCCGGTGATGAAAGCGCTGGGACTGCATCTGAGCGCGCAGGCGCCGGGCATCAGCACTTGGTTCGTGGCGGCGGCTACCGTCGTGGTCCGCTTCGGCGGAGGAGCGGTCGTGCTGGCCGCCGCGGGCCTGGTTCGTCCCACCGCTTCGGAGCTCAAACAGGCTGTGATTCTGGGCGTGTTTTCCGGCACTGGCATGTTGCTGCAGATGGACGCACTGAATTTTAGCCCGGCTTCGACCAGCGCGTTTTTGACGCAGGGCTACATCGTGATCTTGCCGGTCGCGGCCGCACTGACTTCGCGCGCATGGCCGCCGCACAAGACCGTGTTCTGCGTGTTGCTGAGCTCGACGGGGCTCGCTGTGCTGTCCGGTTTCGATTGGGTGAGCTTGCGGCTAGGTCGCGGCGAGACCGAGACTTTGATGGCGGCGTGCTCCTTCGCGGTTCAGATCTTGTGTCTCGGCTCCAAGGCTTATCGGGGCAATCGGCCGCGCGTTGTCACCATGGTCATGTTTGCGTGTATCACGGCGCTGCTCGTGCCCGTTGCACTGTGCACGATGCGCAGCGCATCCGAAGCGCGGCTGCTGTTTGCGACGCCGCTCTCGCTCGGGCTGGTTTTCGTGCTGAGTGTGCCGTGTACGGTGATCGCGTTCAGCCTGATGAATCGCTATCAGCCGGACGTCGGCGCCAGTGAGGCAGGCATCATCTACGGTGCGGAGCCGCTGTTTGCGAGTCTCTTTGCGCTGTTCTTGCCGGCGGTCATCGCGCGCTGGGCGGGTATTGAGTACGCCAACGAACAGCTCACCGGGCGGCTGCTGATCGGCGGCGGCTTCGTCATTGCGGCGAACGTGCTCTTGCAGGTTTCCTGGTCGGATCAGCCAAAAGTAGGCGATTCTTTGGGGTAATCGCCGCGGCGATGGTTTGCGTGTGCACGGCGTAGCCCTGTTCGCGTAAGCGCGCTGCGCGCGTCACGTCGATAGCCAACGCGGGGTCGAGCCAGCCGCCGAGCCCGCCTTGGTCTTGCGCAAGCTTGTCCTGGCAGCACGGCAAGACGACGACCCGCGCGCGAGCCGTGATGGCAAGGCGGAGGACGTCGTCCGTCAGCGCACCGCAGGCGTGACACGAGACCAGTAAATCCTCGGCCCGTCCGAGAACGCTCGCGAGGTCGCCCTCGACCAGCTCGACGCGCCCGCGGAGCCGCGGCCACTCATCCGCCAAGCTTTCACTGAGCTGACGCGCGCTGCTCGGAATGCGAGTGTTGATGGCCACGGCTGCCGGCGAGGAGTCATCGAGTAGCAACAAGATCTGCGCGAGCAGAGCGTGACCACACGCCAGATCCAGGACGCGCCCGCCGCGGAAACGCCGCCGAGCTCGCCGCGCAACCTCCCAGGCTTCGAATAACTCTTTTCTGGGCAGACACTCGGCTTCGCACACGCGCCGCGCGATGCGGTGAAATAGCGTGTCCTCTCCGAAACGCGGCAAGTCCCGGCGCGTGAGCTTGGAGCGGCTGCTGGGATCGAAGTTCATTTCGGGTGAATCGTGCACCGGATGGGCGCGGTGATACAGTGTGCCGATGCCACCCCTACTGTCCGGTACCCAGGCGCCCGAGTTTTCGCTAGCCAGCTCGCCGAAGCAAAGCGTCTCGCTGTCGGCCTTTCGCGGCCGGCCCGTGGTGCTCGCGTTCTATCCCGCGGATTGGAGCCCAGTGTGCGGCGATCAGATGGCGCTATACAACGAGATGCTGAGCGAGTTCGCCAAGTACAACGCGCAGCTCTTGGGTCTCTCGGTTGACGGCGTCTGGTGTCACGCGGCGTTTGCCGGTGATCGCAAGTTGCACTTCCCGCTGCTTGCCGACTTCGAGCCGAAGGGAGCGGTAGCTCGTCAATACGGCGTGTTCCGCGAGAGCGACGGCACCTCTGAGCGCGCGTTGTTCGTGATCGACGCGGAAGGAGTGGTGCGCTGGAGCTTCGTTTCGCCGATTGCCGTCAATCCCGGCGCCGACGGCATCTTCGACGCGCTCGACGCGCTGTCCGGTAAGGGAGTGTGAGCGATGACATTGCGACCGGCCGTTTCGGAGCACGATCACGCAGCAGGCAACGCCGACGCGCCGCTCACGCTCGTCGAATATGGCGATTACCAATGCCCGCACTGCGCGGCGGCGGATCCGGCCGTGCGCGCGGTACAAAAGGCATTCGGCGCGGATCTGCGCTTTGTCTTCCGTAACTTTCCGCTGACAGAGATGCATCCCGCGGCGGAGCCCGCGGCTGAGTTTGCCGAAGGCGCGGCCGTGCAGGGCAAATTCTGGGAGGCGCACGACGCGATTTTCGCGTGGTCGCGCCGGCACGGGCCGCCGTCGCTGGGGCCTGATGCGTTTGCCGCGATCGCCGCGAGTCTGAAGCTCGATCCGCAGCAGCTCGAGGCCGACGTGGAGAGCCACCGGTATCTCGAGCGGATCAAGAACGACTTCAACGGTGGCATGCGTAGCGGCGTGAACGGCACGCCAACCTTCTTCATCAACGGTGCGCGTTTCGACGGCGCGCCGACTGTCGAAGAGCTGAGCGAAGCGCTGACCGAGCTACTTAAGAGCTAGCAAGCACGAGGCGCATGCGGGCATGAAGGGGCATGTCGGCGCGGGTAAGCGAGGATGGTCCGCGGTGTGCGTCTTCCGGCGCGCGCGGGGCCTTCGCGTTGCCGCTCGGCTCTTGAATCGCGCTCCCCGGTCGTGACATCTTGAGAGGAACGGCCTTACTCCCCCTCGTGCCGGGCAGCCGCTTCTTCGGGGTTATCGCGCGGTTCCGCCGCTTAGGAAGGTTTGCCACATGCGTTGGTTCGGTGCAGCAACGGTTTCTCTGTCGCTTTTGGGCTCTCTGTACGGGTGCTCCGCACCTTCTGACGGTGCCATTCCGGTCGATCAGGGGGGCGCAACGAATGGCGCGGCTGGCTCCGGGGTCAGCGCGGGCTCGGGCGATGTGAGCTCGGCTGGCAGCGGTGGATCGCCAGTGGCTACGGCGGGCGG
>DATCFJ010000393.1:0-2124 GCA_036509605.1 Polyangiaceae bacterium
TGGCGGCGGCGCTGTTTCAGAACCTGGTGGATGGCGCTGACCGTGACAAGGTCCTGGCGGCGCTGGTGGCCAACGTCGGGGCAAAGGGCAACCATCTGGATACGGGTTGCCTGGGCACGAAGTATCTACCTCGAGCGCTCACCGACGCTGGCCGCGCGGATCTCTTTTACACAATCGCGACGAAGACCGACTACCCGAGTTGGGGAAACTGGATCGGAAAAGGGGCGACGACGCTGTGGGAGGACTGGCAAGGCGACAATTCGCTGAATCACATCTTCCTCGGTGACATCAGCACCTGGTTCTTCCGCGCCCTGGCCGGCATCAACCCTGACGTGAACGCGCCCGGATTCGCGAACGTCATCATCCGTCCGGAGGTCGTCGGCGATTTAACGTCTGCGCACGGCGAAACGAAGACCCTACGCGGTCTCATCGTCAGCGACTGGACACTGGCGACCGATCTCACCCTCAAGGTCACCATCCCGGCGAACACGACGGCCACCGTGTACGTTCCCGCCATGAATCCAAAGAACGTCGTCGCCGACGGCGCGACGTTCGTCCGGTCGGAGGCAGGCCGGCAGATCTACAAAATCGGCTCCGGGAGCTACCAGTTCGTCGGCAAGGGCGGCCCCACGGCGCCATAAGGCTCTTGGTCCAGGTCTGCCTGGCGATCCTGCGTGAGTTCGGCGAGCTCGCTGAAGTTGAACTTCAATGTGTGTGTGTGATTGAGCGATCGAGCACGACCTTGGCTAACTCACGGGATTCACCAGACCGACACGCACATGACGCGACGAAACGGGGCTCTTGAAGCTAGGGTGGTGCACCCTTGATGCCAAGCACCGCCGCGTCCGACCGATCTCGCACCGAACCCACGCCTTACGAGCTCTACATTCGCTTGGCTGAGCTCGAGGCGCTCTGGCCTCGTGCGCCCGAAGCTCGGCCGGGCGAAGTCGTCCTGGTGTGCGGCTTCCAAGCAGCGGAGCTTAGCCTGCGGTTGATCGACGATGCGTTGGGCGATGAACGCGTGGCCGCATTCGCCGAACAGCGCGTGAAAAGATACGTTGAGCACCTGGTGGACGGCGTGGAGCTCACGTGCGATCTGCTGCGGAGCATTCCGGCGCCGCCGCTGGCCGCGCAGACGCGCGCTAGCGATCGTGCTCCCGAGCACGCGCCGGGCTTTCGCGTGCTCGGTCGAGTAAACAGCGATCTGCTCGACGCGAGCACTCGGCGGCTGCTGCTGGCGACTAGCCATGTGCCTTTCCAGCTCGGAATCGAACAGCAGCTCGAGCGCGCTCGGCGAGCGCGCGGCCTGGCGGAGTGCGGTGCTGCGGCTCGAAGCGCCGAGACACCCACTCTGGACTACGCGAGCATCGTCGCTCCCGAGTCCGTCCGAAAGCTGCGCGAGCCAAGCCCCAGCGGCCCCGAAGATCACCTGTTCTCCACAGCTCATCAAATCACCGAATGTTGGCTGAACATCGTGCACCACTATCTCTCCGCTGCGCTCAGCTCGGCCGAAGCTCAGCGCTGGAATCAGGTGGCCGATGCTCTAGCTTGCGCTAATGCCGTCCTGCCGCTCGTCGGTGAGGCCGGGCAGCTCCTCGATCAGATGGTGCTCGCCGACTATCACCCACTGCGAGTGCGCTTGCGTGACGGAAGCGGCGCACAGTCCAGCGCAGCTCGAGGGCTAGCGCCCGCCGTGCGCCGCGTCGGTGAAGCGCTCTGGGCGGCTCTTGCCGCCGTCAATCTCAGCGTGCTCGATGTCCTGGATCGCCCTTCTGACCACTTGGAGCTCTACCGCTGCCTCGGTGCCCTGAAGACCGCGGGCAAGCTCGCACAGGGCTTCTTGTTCAACCACTACTTGCTCACGCTTGGAGTCCTCGGCACGCACTCGCTTGGCTCGCTCGGGTACGAAATCCGCGAGCTCGCGGAGCGCGCGGCGCAGCCGCTGCTACCCGAGATTAACCAGGCGCATCACGACTACGTCATGCTCACCAATTTCGAGCACGGCGGTCGGTCGGGTAGCATTGTCTACAGAAACGAGCTCGCGCACGGTGCCGATCCGTATCACATGCCCGCGCCGGCCACTCCGCGAGTAGCGTGTCCGCGGTCGATCGTGGAAGCTCGAGT
>DATCFJ010000394.1:0-2003 GCA_036509605.1 Polyangiaceae bacterium
CGCTGGCGATCGTGAACCCGCCATCTGTGTCGGTCATGGCCTGGCTTGCGCCGATCTGCACCGGAATCGCGCCTAGCTTGTGGCCCCAAAAATCGATCACGTGCCCGTGCACGGAGCTGCCCGCGCCGCCGGCGCCTGCAGCTCCGGATGACCCAGCAGCGCTACCACCACTGCCAGCGCTCGCGCCGCCAGCTCCGCTTGTTCCGCCTGTTCCGCCTGGGCTCGCACCACCGCTTGCGCCTGGGCCTTCGCCGGCATCACCAGCGGTTGGGCTCGCGCCACCACCGGGGTTGGCGCCGCCACCCGGGTTCGACTTGCCGCCTTCGGAGGTGCTGTTGCCAGAGCCGCTCATGCCATTGCCAGAGCCTGCGTTGGCCTGAATGTCTTCGATGCCGAGCAGCGACGCGCACGCGGGAATGCTGACCAGCACGATTAGAAAAGCCAGACCGGCGAAGCGTCGCTCGGTGTCACCGCTGCCCATGTTCTTGCGCGCGTCGTTCATTGAAAACTTCCTCGCAGGAAGGCCGCTCCTGGACCGAAACCCAGCGCAACGCTCTCCTTCTTGCCCGTGTCCGCCGTGATCCACAGTACTGCGCCAATCCCGAGCGCCACCCCGCCCGCGATGAACGCGACCGTGGAGACCGTGGCCTTGGACTTCGCAGATGATTGCAAACTGACGCTGTGAGAGTCGCACCCTTTCGGGTAGCTGGTGCACTCGGACTTGGCCTGTGACCAAGTCGACCCCGCTTGCAGACCGAAGACAGTGCCGAGCCCGAGCCCGACCACGCCCACTGCAGCCACGACTACCGCTGTGGTGCGCTGCGACGAGCCGGAGTGCGCGGGCGCTGCAAGGGCCGCATCGGGAGCGACGGGAGCGACTGAGGTTGGCGCAGCCGCCTTCGAATCCGACGCGGCCAGCACGGGCACGTCGACGGTCAGCTTGGACGAGTCACTGCCGACTTCGATCGTGGACGACCAACTTTGCTTGCCAGGCGCGCTCGCTTCAATCTTGTGCGGACCCGGATCGACCGGGATCGCCGAGCCGAGCTCGGCAGGTTGCACGAGCACGCCGTCGCGGTGAATCTCGACGACAGCCGTCCCGCTCGGCGCGTGGATGGTCAGCGTGGACAACCGCGATTCGAGCGCGGCCGCCCGTTGCGTCGCTAGATCCTGACGGACCTTCGAGCCTGCCGCGCGAGCCAGCGGAATTGCTTCGCGGTACTCCGCCCAGGCGCTTGCTGTCTTGCCAAGCTTCTCGTAGCACTCCGCGAGATTGAGCAGAGTGCCCAGCCCCCGGTCCAGTTGCTCACTGGCTTCGAATTTGGGGCAGGCTTCCGCGAAGTGACCCTTGGCCGCCAGCGACCGCCCTTCATCGAACAGCGCTTCAGCCGCCGGATTGGCGCCACCCGTTTGCGCTTGCGCGGGCAAAGTTAGCGACAACGCCAAGCACAGTGCTCCCCCGGTAATTGCGATCGACCTCACGGAATCTTGGGTATCCTAGCCAGCAGCTCGCTACAAGCCGCGGGCACCGGAAAATGCTCTCTCGAACGGTCACGGTCACGGTCACGCGGCCTTCGTGCTCACCGCCGCGAGTTTGTGGAGGAATCCCCGGAGGACAGCCGCTCGAAGCGGAGTGCGTACACCAAATACGTGCGCTCGAACGGCCCTGTCCACAACCAGGGCTCGAGTTGTTCGGCTTCGCCAGCGCACTCAGCGAGCCTCGGGTCGCGCTGCATGATGTCCTTGATCTCCGAAAATGTCTCCAGCAGCTGTTCGAGATCGACGTCGTTGCACTTCCCCGCGCCCAGGATGCACAGTCGCCCGCCGCTGCCCTTGGCACAGGAGAGCAGCACAGCGCTAAACCGCGCGCGGTGTGCGGCATACAACGTCCAATCGTCAGCAGCCTTTTGGCACGCGCCGAATATAGTCGCGAAAGTGTCGAGCGCCCATTGGCTGGGCTGGCTTCGATCGGCTAGCTTGTCGCGTATGACCGTTGTTCGGCG
>DATCFJ010000395.1:0-5145 GCA_036509605.1 Polyangiaceae bacterium
GGCACCGCGCTCGCCCCGCAGCACTCAGGTGAGCCGGCAGGCCAAGCCGATCGCGCTACGCCGCGGCCCAAGCACAAGACCGTCGTCGGTCAGATCCGCATGGCGGACTCGATCGGCGGCAGCACCAAGACCATCGGTCGCACGCCCGACAACGACATTCAAATCCCACATCCGCAGGTGTCGAGCCGGCACGCCGTACTGCACGTGAGCGGCGGTCAGCTGTTCATCGAGGACAAGGGCAGCGCCAACGGCACGTACGTGCGCGGCCAGCGCATCCCCGCCAACCAGCGCGTGCCGGTTCAAAACGGCGAAAAGGTCCTGATTGGACCGATGCCGCTGCTCTTGCAGTCCGCAGGCGGCGAAGTCGCAGTCGTGGTCGAAGACGCGGCGCACTGGGAAGGCCGCCCGCTTTATGAGATCGAAGCCTGGGACCTCTTGATGCAGGTTCCGGATCGCGACAACCCCGGCGAGCTAAAGACGCTGCTCGATCACGTGAGCTTCAAGGCACTGCCGGGCGATCTGATCGCGCTCATGGGCCCCAGCGGCGCGGGCAAGACCACGCTGCTCCTCACGTTGAACGGCTATTTGCCGCCGTCTGCCGGGCAAGTGCGCATCAACGGCGAGGACCTGTACGCGATCTACGACGCGCTCCGCGGCTCCATCGGCTACGTGCCCCAAGACGACATCGTGCATCCCGAGCTCACCGTTTGGGAAGCCGTGCGCTACAGCGCGAAGTTCCGCTTGCCACCGGATTACTCGGAAGAAGAGATCGAGCGCCGCGTGCAAACCACGCTCGCCCAGCTGGGACTGGAAAACGTTGCGCATCTGCAGATCGGCAAACCGGAAAGGAAAATCCTGTCCGGCGGTCAGCGCAAGCGCGTGAACATCGCCATGGAGCTTGTCACCGACCCAGTGATCATGTTCCTCGACGAGCCGACCAGCGGCTTGGCCGCCGACGACACCGCCGCGCTCGTGCAACTACTCGCCGAGCTAGCCAAGCAAACCGGCAAAACGATCATCACGACGATTCATCAGCCGGCCAAAGAAGAGTTCGAGAAGTTCAATTTGGCCCTGATTTTGGGCCCCGGCGGCTTGCTCACGTTCTACGGCTCGCCAAAGGACGGCTATCAGTTCTTCGGTTCCTGGCTAAAGCGCCAGGGCAAACCGAACACCGTCGACAACCCGCGCGACATGTTCGACATGCTGAACTTGCGGGAGCGCCCCATCTTCGACGCCATGCGCGCGCAGAACCCGAACGCGCCGCGCTATGCAGCGCGCGCGCAGGCCGCCCGCGAGTGGAACTCGGAGTACCTCAACCCGCAGAACCCCACCTTTCAGAAGATGTTCTCGGGTCGGCGCGCCGTGGGCACGCCAACTGATCAACGCGGGGTGCCCGGTGGCCGCGGCGACACCAGCGGCCAATTTTGGCTTTTGTTCAGCCGCTACTTCAAGATCAAGATGCGGGACGCCTCTGGCACCGCGATCATGCTGCTGCAGGCGCCGATCATTGGCATCCTCCTGGCGCTAGTCTTCGGCGGCCAAAAGGATGCCATCCCGTATTGGTGTTTGGGCGCCCTGCAGGAGCTCGCGCGCAAATCCGGCGGCGTGGGCGACGGGCTCACCCAAACGCTGAACGGCATGCAATCGACGCCCGATCACTCGGGCTCGATCTTCTTCGTCGTCGTGGCAGCCGTTTGGTTCGGAACGAGCAACGCCGCCCGCGAAATCGTGAGCGAACGAGCCATCTACATGCGCGAGCGCATGGTGAACCTGGGCTTGTTCAACTACGTGTTCTCGAAGTTCGTGCTGCTCAGCCTGTTCTGCATGATTCAGTGCTCGATCTTGCTGGCGATCGTGTTCTTTTCGCTGGGTTATTCGGGCGGTATCGTCGCCTTCGGTATCTCGCTCGTGACGCTGACGATCACGGCCATGAACTCGGTCGCTATCGGCTTGCTCTTGAGCACCATGGTCGGCAGTGGAGAAGCAGCCATGGCGCTCACGCCGATCGCGCTCATCCCGCAGGTCGTGCTGGGCGGGTTGATGGTGCCCATGACCACCAACTCGCTGCTTTCGGTGCCCATGCTGTTGATGCCCGCACGCTGGGGCTTTCAAGGCGTGGTGGCGCAAGAGCGCTTGGCCATTTTGACCGCTCCCGCCTGGGTGATCGACATCAAGAAGCCGGACCTGACCAGTGTCGAGAACTTCATTACCGCTGGCAAGTTCCGCTGCGCGGAAGCGCAAATCGCCAGCTCGGATTTCATGGGTGCCTGGGGCTTCACCAACTACAACATCCCCTGGCTGCCGCCCGTCATTCTCTCGGGCATGATGCTCGTTACGCTGGTCGTGATCTTGATCGTGCTGAAGCGCCGCGACGCGATTTGAAGGGAAAAACATGCGCAAGAAGCGCGCCCCGCGAGCAATCTTTGGTTTACTGCTCACGCTCGCCGCGCTCGCGCTGGCCGTTCGCAGTGGTCACGCCGAACCGCACCCGAACGCAGCTGCCGCGCCGGACGCTGCCGACGCGGGCGCGGATGCAGCACTGCCCACGCACCCTCCGGTCCCAGCGCCCAACTACGCTTTCATCGACGCCAGCGGCGACCAGCCGATTCGCGTGCTGCCCGCGACCACGCCGGGGCCTCGCACAATCGTGTATCTACACGGATATTGCGGAGACATAAACGCGGTCGGCGCGTTCGTACCCGCTGCCGCCAGCCACGGCACCCTGCTCGCACTGCTGGGCGACCAACCGTGCAAAGACAAGCCCGGGCGCTTCAAGTGGAGTAACGACATCCGCGGGCTGGACAACCGCATCCAACGCGCCGTGCGGCTCGTCAATCGCGCGCAGGGGCTGCACCTCGACCCGCACGACATCACGCTCTTCGGCTATTCACAGGGCGCCGTTCGCGCCGAGTCGCTCGCGCGCTTTTACGCTTCGCACTACCCGCGCGTAATTCTAGGGGGGCCGCCGAGGCGCCCAAAACCCGGGCATTTCTCGCAGATTCGCGTGATCGCCGTGTTCGGCGGCGAGAAGGAAGATACGAGCGACATGCTCGGGGGTGCGGGCGATCTGCTCGCGGCCGGCTTTCACGCACGTTTTTTCCTGCTGCCGGGCGTCGATCACGGCGACTTCGGAGGCGAGCTGGAGGGCAACCGCGCGCTCAGCGAGATCCTTTCCTTCGTGAGCGGTGACGAGCCTGCAAGCGCGGGAAAGCCAAGCAAGGTCGCGCAATGAAGGACCCACGCGCACTCGCCGCGTCCATTTGTCGTTCCGGAGCACAAAAAGTGCCCATTTCCGGACTTGGATCATTTCTAGCAGCTCTGAAAACGAGGCCCGACAACTGGCCTTCTCCGGGCTCAACGTCTAGTCTCTCGCCCCGATGGGAATGATCGTGGTCTGCCAGGCGTGCGGCGCTCGCCGAACGTTGCCCACGTCGCTTTACGACGCGCGAGTTCGCGGCCGTGTGGTCAACATTCCATGCAAGAACTGCGGCACGCAAATCTTGGTGGACGGCACGCTGCCTCCGCCACCAGCAGAAGATGGCGACGCCGTTCTCAACCCAGCCATCCCCAAGCAACCGTCCCTACCGGCGATCGACATGAGCATCGAAACGCCGGGCGGCACGCCGCTGCCCCCAGCCCGGGAAAAGCTGATTAGCCACGTGGACGGCCCTATCTCCGAGCGCGGGCCGAGCGCGCGCATCGGGCGTTATGCGCTGTTCGAACAGTTCGCCGCGGGCGGCATGGCGACGGTGCACTTCGGGCGCCTGGACGGCGCGGGCGGCTTCTCGCGCGTGGTCGCGATCAAGCGGCTCTTGCCCCACTTGGTGGCCAACAGCGAGTTCACCGAGATGCTGCTGAAAGAGGCGCGCTTGGCGGCGCGCGTGCGACATCCGAACGTCGTGGCCACGCTCGACGTCGTGGCCTCGAAGGGCGACGTGCTGCTCGTGCTCGATTACGTCGAGGGTGAAGCCTTGAGCACCCTGTGCCGCGCTCAAGCCAAAGAAAAGCGCGACTTGATCTCGATCCCGATCGCCGTCGGCATCATGCAGGACGTGCTGCACGGCTTGCTCGCGATCCACGAAGCCACCGACGAGAAAGGGCGCGCGCTCGATCTCGTGCACAGGGACATTTCGCCGCCCAACGTGCTCGTCGGCGTAGACGGCGCCGCGCGCGTGCTGGATTTCGGCATCGCCAAAGCCTTACAGCACCTCGACGATTCGATGACCGGTCGCCGCATGGGCAAGATGGGCTACATGTCGCCCGAGCAGATCCACGGCGAACGGCTGACGCAGCGTTCGGACGTGTTCTCCGCCGGCATCGTGTTCTGGGAGCTGCTCTGCATGCGCCGGCTATTTCCCGGCGATCAGCCGGAAGAACGCATGGAAAGCATCCTGCGTGGGGACTATCCGCGGCCGAGCTCATTTCGCAACGACATCTCACCGGAGCTGGATGCGGTCGTGATGAAGGCCCTGGAGCGCTCGCCAGACGCGCGCTTCGCGACGATCCGCGAGTTCTCTCAAGCCGTCGACCCCACGACCCGCCCGGCGACGCGGCGTGAGATCGGCGACTGGGTCACCGGTCTCGCCAGCAGCGCCCTGGCAGAGCGGACACGCATGGTCGCGCGCCTCGAGAATTGGGCCGAAGGCCCGCAGATCCCACTCAGCTCGAGCCCCTTCGCGTCCGAGATCCCGTCGCCCATCGCGCCGCCAGGAACGCGCCCGCCAAAGAGCGACCCGATCTCCGCAGCGCTGCGCGACAACCTGGGCGTCAACGCGGCCGCGCTGGCCAAAGCCAGTCATGGCAAACCCGCGCGCTCTTCGAGCGTGCTCTGGATCCTGTGCGCGATCCTGATCGCGGGCATCGTCGGCTACGTGGCGCACCGCTGAGCATGCCAAGCAGGCGCGGGGTTCCGGGGCAAAGCCCCGGTGAGACAGGCTAGTGCACCGCTTGCCGCGAAGCGGAACAATCGCTTGCGATTGTTGATGGTACATCCCAAGCGGTGGACTAGTGCCGTGTCTCCACAGTTCGCATCAGAATTCGGTCGAGGCGAGCATACGCTGACAGCGGCGCGCGACGCTGGCAAGGATCTGGTCGGCGGTCTTGGTCCAGACGAATGGTTTCGGGTCGTGGTTGGACTCGGCAATG
>DATCFJ010000396.1:0-12365 GCA_036509605.1 Polyangiaceae bacterium
ATCACCGTGGAAGTGAAGCTGTACTCGGAAGACCTGTTGACCGGTGAGAGAAAGCTCTGCACGCACGGCCGCTTCGTGCTGGTGGCAGTCGATCCTGACGGACACCCTGCGCCCGTGCTTCCCCTCGCGCAGACGCAGGAGTCCTGAGATGGTTCGTGAATACACGTTGCGACTGCACGCGGTGCGCTTCCGCGCCAACCTCGGAGCATCGGCCGCCGAGCGCGCCATTCCGCAAGACCTGGTGGTCGACGTCGACTTAGAGCTTCCGGTGTCGTCCTTGCCCAAGCGGGACGCCAAGCGCGAGGTCGTCGACTACGACGCTGTCGTGCGGCTCGTGGTGGAAGTTGGTCTCGCCGAATCCTATCGCTTGCTCGAGGTGTACGCGCAACGGTTGCTCGAGCGCCTGCTCGCCGAAACTCCCGCTTCGCGCGTGCGCGTCGCCGCGACCAAGCTGCGCGTCCCGTCGACGTACAGCGTGGATCAAGCCGTCGTCGAGCTCGTCGGCTCGCGCGATACGTGACGCGTTGAAGTTCCGCGTTTGAGTCGACTGCTGCCGAGCTCAGCCGGTGCGGCGCACGCGGCGCACCTTGCCGCTATCCCCGCCGCCACAAAAAAAGCTGTCTTTGCCGTCGGATTCGAGCCCACTGACCATCATGCCGCCGGGCATGGTCAAGCGCTCGAGCACCGCTCCGGACTCTGGATCGACGCGCCTCAGCTCGCTCTCGTCGTTCTCCCACGTGCCGTGCCACAGCTCGCCTTCGAGGAAGGTCACTCCGGTCACGAAGCTGTCGGAGGCTATCGTTCGCAAGACCTCGCCCGTGTCCGGGTCGATCTGATAAATCTTACGGTCGCGGTATTGCCCAACCCAAAGCGTACCCTCTGCCCAGGTGAGTCCCGAGTCGCGGCCTGCGCCCGGCGCGGGCAAGCTGCTCAACACTTCGCCGGTTTCAGGATCGATCTTCTGGATGCGATCGCCGGCGATTTGGAACAGGTGTCGGCCGTCGAACGTGGTTCCCGCGCTGGCTTGCACGCTCAGCGCGCGGCCTGCCTCGCCGCTCTGCGTGTCGAAGCTCTGCACCTTGCTATCGGCGGCAATCCAGGCTGCGGCTCCGTCGAAGGTGACTCCGCGTACGGTTGGGACGCCCGGAAATGGACCGTACTCGCGTAGGATCTGCGCGCGGCGTGTCGCCATGAGCAGAAGCTAGCGTGGCTCGGGGCGGGCGACGAGTAACAACGGTGTCGCGAAACTAGTGAACGCGGGCGCCCGCCAGCGGCGTCCCCGACCGCGGCCAAACCACGTCACTTTGCCGGAAGTTTCCAGCATTCCGAGGGCGCGTTGCACGGTTCGCTGCCCCTTGCCCAGGGCCTGCGCCAAGCCCGAGGTCGACCAAGCCTGTCCGTCGGACAGCAGAGCCAGGAGCGCGTCCGTCTCCGTGTCTGCGGGGGGCATCAGCACTAACACGCGCCTGACGGTTCGGGGCTGAAGGACGAAGCCGTGCTCGCCGGCGGTGATCTGCGCCACCTTCCCGAGCAGCTTGCGCAGCCGACCGATCTCGACGCGCAGGCGCACACGGATCGATTCATTTAGGCGTGCTGAGCCGAACGCGCGCCGAGCGAGCTCGGCTCTTGGCGCCTCGTTGGGGAATGCTTCAGCCAGTGCCCAGAGCAACTCGAACAACACTGGTCGTTCGACGAGGCGGGTCAGCGTTGTTCCGGCTCGCAGCTCCCGCCGACATGCGTCTACGACGAGCGCGCGCGTCTGGCGCAGCGCCTCGACGTCGCCCAAGCTCACGAGTCGCGCCACGCCGGCTTCCAGCAAGCGCGCAGCGGGCGCGTCCAAGCGCCGGGCGGCCACGTTTGCTTCGGCGATGAGCGCTGGGATCTTGGCCTTTTCGGCCGCAATAGTGGCTCTCTTTAGGCAGCGCCGTGCTTCTGCGGTCGACAGGCGTCGGGTGGCGATTTCCGCGGCCACGAGCTCGGCGCTGGCCACGAGCCGCGCTGGTGCGCGCTTCAAGTCGAGGTCCGTGAGCACGCGTTCGGCTTGCTCGAGGCGGCCGAGCAAGACCCAGCGACGCGCAATGACGAGTGCGCCATGCGCGGCGTTGGCGGCGTCACCGCGCGTGCTGAGCACGGCGAGCGCGGCGTTCAACTCGATGTCGCTTCCGGATAACTCGCGATTGGCAAGCGCGACTTCTGCTTCGGCTACCACGCAGCGCGCGCGTCCTAGCGGGTCTTTGGTTCCGAATGCGCGAGCGGCGCGGCGTAGCAGCTTCTGTGCGCGCCCGAGCTCACCGAGCTGCGCCATGGCGATACCTCGCAGGGCCAGCGCGGGCGCGTCGTCGCGGAGCGCAATGTTCTTTAGGGCGCAGAGCGGGTCGCCCACTGAAAGAGCGCGCGCCGCCAGCTCCACGACCATGTCCATTGGCCTTACGCTAGCCGATCGCGCCGCACTTGTTACTCCCGGCGGGGTGCCCCGCGGCGCTAGAGCAATCTGCGCCGGCGCACGCTCCGCACGCGGCCCCCAAAAAAGGAAGGACGGACGATCATGATCAACGGCACCCTTGGTTGGCGCGCGCTGCGTAGCTTGTCTTGGCTTGGGACCGCGCTCGGCGCGTTGCTCGTGCCCAAGTGCCCGCTGTGTATCGCCGCCGCGCTATCATTGCTGGGGATGAACGCGGTAGCGGCGAGCAGCGCAGCTCCGTTGATCCGACCACTTTCGTTTGCGGTCAGCGTGGCGTTCTTGCTGCTTGTCCTGCGCTCGGAGCGGCGCAGCTCGATGCTTCGGCGTTTGCGGGTCCGCAAAGGCAACAACCGCTCGTGCTGCGAGTAGTTGCGATGAGCAGCGAGGCCGCCTGAAATGAAAGAAGCCGCCAAGCAGCCGTCGGGTTGCTTGGCGGCTCTTGGCTCACTTCGCTTTGCTGACCTCTTCTACCAAGCTCGCGTCGAAGTACTCCTCGGTCTTCATGGGCGCCTTGTACACGCCGTTCTTGACGTTGAACGTATCGACGATCTTGCTCGAACCGTAGATCGAGTCGAAGCCTTCGCCCTTTTCGTAGTGCTTCAGATTCTCCGCCATGTTCAGGAGGTGCGTGCCCTTCATCAGCCCCTTGTAGACATCCGGCGTGAGGCCGACGCGCGCGCTCATCAGCTTGGCTGCGTCGTCAAGGTTGGCGGGGTCGGCGATGTAGTCGACCACGCGGAACCAGACCTTCACGACCTTCAGCCACTCGGCGCGATTCTCTGCCAAACTGCGCGGCGTAACGCACAGGTGATCGTAGATCAAGCCAGGGACGTTGGCGCTGGTGAAGATGGGCGTCGAGCCGGGGAGCTCCTTCAGCGCAGCGCCGCTGTTCGGCTGCCACGCGGCGATCGCGTCGACCTTGCCGGACTTGAGCGCGGTCGGCGTGTCGTCCGTCTTCACGTTGACGATCTTGACGTCCTTGTCCTTCATGCCGGCGGCTTCCAAGGCTTTGAGGACGAGCAGGTGATCGACGAAGCCGACTTCCACGCCGATCTTCTTGCCCTTGAGGTCGGCCATGGTCTTGATGCCCGCCTTGGCCACGATCATGTCGTTGCCGTCGCTGTAGTCGTTGGCGACGATGCACACGCTCTTGCCGCCACCGCTGCCAGTGACGAGCGCGTCGCCATTGGTCATCGAGTCGGCGTCGACTTTGCCGGCAGTGAAGGCGTCCATGGACGGCACGTAGTCGAACCACTTGAATTCGACGTTCACCCCGGCCTCTTTGAACCAGCCCTTTTGGATTGCGATCTCCCAAGCGACCCAGCCCGGCCAATCGCTGTACGCGATCTTCAAGGTCGGGCCCGTGGGAGTCGGGACTGCCGCGCTCGCTACCGGTGCTGCGGCGCTCGGCGCGGGTGTTGCGGCGGCCGAGGCTGCAGGCGCGGCCGGCTCAGGCGGAGGCGCCGGCTTGCTACAGGCGCTAAATGTCGAGGCGAGCAGAATGATGTATGCGGGGATTCTACGGGAGATAATCATCGGGGCCTACGTTTGTGAGGGGTGACGCAGGAGGATCCGGCGCCTAGCATTGCGGACTTATTTCGAAGATGCTTCGGCCAGCGTTAGCGCGCGCTCAACTCATTGGGAGCGAGCAATGAATGAGTCACTGCAGCGCAATCAGGCTCAATGCTTGAGGCAGAGACGACCGCCGCTGTGGCTAAAACACAGCTGGGCTCACGAGTTGCATCTTCCAGTGATCGGTGGATTCTCCGCCGGTTGAAAGCGCCGAGTCGTCCCGGCATATGCCCGTCGCGAACCGAGTCGTCCCGGTTCAGGCTGACCAACGCCGCAATGCGGATCCACATCGCGACGGCGTGAGACTCCACCACCTTTTGTTTCGCCAATGTCACTGCTGCGGATCGGCTGGTCGCAGCATTTTTGTGCAAAGTCGCTACGCGACGCCGACGAACCCCATAAATCGCGGCAAAATCCGCTCCCGGCGCGGTTTGGGCTTGGTGGCAAGCTCGCGCTATAGTTGGCGACGGGCTGTCAGGTTTGTGTGGCAGCCAGCCAAATATGCCTCTCGCTACACATCGCCGCGGAATCGTTACGGTTCTGATCGGTGCGCTGGGTCTTCTCAGCGGCATGGGCCACGGCGCCGAGGTCGAGTCACGTGCCACGCGCGCGTCCGACTTTGTGCGAGCGAGAGTCCGGCCACATTTCGCGCGCAGGATCGACGTCACGCGTTTTCAAAAGGGAAACGTGCACACGCATACCAGCCTGAGCGACGGCGGCAGCACCCCGGAGCAGACCATCGCTTGGTACCGCGCTCACGGGTACCAATTTTTGGCGCTGACCGATCACAATCAGTTCTCCAAGCCAGCCCATTACAGCTCGCTTCAAGAACCTGGCTTCGTGCTCATCTCCGGAGAGGAAATCACGATGACGGGCGCCGGTCGCCAAGTACACGTCAACGCGCTGTGCACACGAAGTCGCATTCCGGGCGGAGGGTTCGGCAGCGCTGCCGCAGCTCTTTCCAACGCGATTGGCCAAGTGCGCAGCCAGGGCGGAGTGGCGATCGTCAACCATCCGAATTTCGATTGGGCGCTATCCGCAGCGGACGTGACGGACGCGCGCGACGCGGCGCTACTCGAGATCGCGAGCGGGCACCCGTACGTGCATTCCATGGGTGACGCGACGCATCCGTCGCACGAGCAGCTGTGGGACATCGCGCTTTCCGCCGGTGCGGATTTCATGGGCGTGGGCGTGGACGACGAGCATCACATCGACGTCTCGAGTGATCCACCCGCGACGCCAGGTCGGGCTTGGATCGCAACCTTCGGCGACGTCACTGACGCCGGCCCGATTTGCGCGTCCCTGGCGCTCGGTGATTTGTATGCCTCCACCGGGGTCGATTTACGACGCATCACCGTCGCCGACGGGCGCTACGAGGTCGACTCGATACAGCCTAACGCGACCGTGGTCTTCATTGGTGCGGGAGGCAAAGAGCTTGCCCGGCGTGGTGCAGCGGACGGCCCCGCGGTCTACATCGCGCGCGGCGACGAAGGCTACGTTCGCGCCCGCGTCGAGCTCGAGGGCGGCAAGCGCGCTTGGACGCCGGCAATCCGCGTCTCGAATTGACCTTGCTCGTGCGTGGGTTCCGGAATACCGTTTTGTGTGACCGGTCGGACGCATTCAGCACTGGAGCTCAGTGAGCAGGTAGGGGAGGCCGTGCTGGTTAAGTTAGAGCCGCAGCTCGAGGGTTGGGGCCGTATCCCTGCGCCGGGTCGCGAGCTCGCGACGGAGAATCTCGAGCGCTCGACCGTGGGCGCGGTGTTGTCCCGCGGCCTCGGCCGCTCTTATGGGGATTCGTCGCTGCCGGCGAACCCCGCAGACAAGCTGGTCGCGACCCCTCTGGCCAACCGCATCCTGAGCTTCGACGAAGCTACCGGGGTGCTCCGAGCAGAGGCCGGCCTGAGCCTGGCGGAGATGAACCGCCTGTTCATTCCGCGTGGCTGGTTCACGCCCGTCACGCCCGGCACCAAGTTCGTCACTCTCGGTGGCATGGTCGCCAGCGACGTGCACGGCAAGAACCATCACCGCGACGGCTGCTTCGGCGCACACGTTCGTCGCTTGAGGTTACGCTTAGCCGACGACAGCATCATCGAGTGCTCGCCGACCGAGGACTCCGATCTGTTCTACGGGACCATCGGCGGCATGGGTCTGCTCGGCCACATCCTCGAGGTGGAGTTCCAATTTCATCGCATCAGCAGCCCTTGGATCTGGATGGACAGCGAGCGCGTCGGCGGAGTCGATGAATTTCTATCAGCTCTGCAGCGCGCAGCCGGCGCGTTTCCCATGTCGATGGGCTGGATCGACTGTTTGAGCCGTGGAAAATCGATGGGGCGCGGCATCATGATGGCGGGACGTTGGGCCACGCCGGCAGAGGCCCCCGGCGCGCCGCCAGTCGAAGCCAAAAAGATCACGTTTCCCGTGGTGCTGCCCAATTGGGCGCTCAACCCGCTCTCTGCTAGGTTGTTCAACACAGGCGTGTACCGGTCGCACGTTCGGCGACAGTTCTCGAAAATCGCCGCGCCCGATGCGTTCTTCTACCCGCTCGACGCGATCCTGAACTGGAACCGCGCCTACGGGGCGCGCGGCTTCACACAGTATCAATGCGTGCTGCCGAGAGCCGCCGGGGCTCCTGCCGTGCGGGAATTCATGCAGCTTTTGACCAAGCTAGGCGGCGCATCGCCGCTCTGCGTAATCAAGGATTGCGGGCCAGAGGGCAAAGGCATCCTGTCCTTCCCCCTAGAAGGCACGTCGATTGCCGTCGACATGGCGGTCGCACCGGACCTACAACGCATCATCGACAGCTTGAATGAATTCGTGATCGCGGCCAAAGGCCGCATCTACCTGACCAAGGATCGCTTCACGCGTCCGGATCACTTCCGGGCCATGGAACCGCGGCTACCCGCGTTCATGGCGTTGCGTGACAAGTTCGATCCCAAGCGCCGCTTGCGCAGTGCGCAGTCCGCGCGACTCTTCGGCGACAAAGCATGAAAGCAATCGTTTTCGGTGGCACGAGCGGCATGGGGCGCGCCGTTGCGCGGCGTTTGGTGGAACGGGGAGACATGGTCTTCCTGCTCGGCAACGACGAAGCGGATCTGCAGCGCAGCGCGGCCGACCTGAAAGCGCATCACAGCACGCAGGCGGACGTGGGCTACGCAATCTGCGACCTCGCGGATACCAAAGGCTTCGCAGCCGCGCTGGATGCCGCGGATGCAGCGCTCGGCAACTTCGACGCAGTGGTCGTGACCGCCGCAATCTTCGCCTCACAAGAAGCGCTAGAGGCAGACATCGACCTGTGTCAGCGCCTCGTCACTTTCGACTACGCGCACACCTTGGTGTTCTGCGAGCACGTGCGAAAGCGCCTGCTTTCTCGCGGCGGCGGGCGGCTGGCTGTGTTTTCGTCGGTCGCCGGCGATCGCGGCCGCAAGCCGGTGGCGATCTACGGTTCCGCCAAGGCAGGCCTCTCCGTTTACCTCGAAGCCATCGATCACAAATATCATGACGCCGGGCTGACCGTGCTCACGGTGAAGCCGGGCTTCGTGAAGACAGCGATGACTGCCGGGCTCAAGCCGCCGCCGTTCGCTGGCGAGCCGGATCAGGTCGCGCGCGACGTAGTGCGCGCGATGGACAAGCGAAAAGCCGTCATCTACACGCCGGGCATGTGGCGCCTGGTGATGCTGGTGATCCGAGCGTTGCCGCGCTTCGTCATGCGTAAGATCGGCTTCTAATGTCGGCTGTGCCAGAGCGGCATGTGCTGATCTTCGGCGCGACGTCGGCGGTCGCGGCAGAGGCCGCGCTGTTGTTCGCCGAGCGTGGAGATCGCCTGCACTTAGTGGCTCGCAATCCGGACAAGCTCGCGGAAGTCGCGCGGCGTTGCGCCGTCACGCGGGTCACTGTGCAGGCTGCGGATTTCTCGGAGCTCGAGAAGAATGCGGATGTCGTGCGAGAAGCCGTCGCCGCGCTCGACCACGTGGACATTGCGCTGATCGCTCATGGTGATCTCGGCGATCAGCTGGCCAGTGAGCAGAGCTTCCAGGTCGCCGAGCACACCCTGCGCGTCAATTTCACGAGCGTCGTTTCGCTGCTGATCCCGCTTGCGAATCACTTGGAGGCCGCCAAAGGCGGCTGTATCGGCGTTATTACCTCGGTGGCCGGGGACCGCGGGCGCCCACGCAACTACACGTACGGCGCCGCAAAAGGCGCGCTCAATATCTACCTGCAGGGCATGCGTACGCGGCTCTATGCGTCCGGCGTCGCTGTTACGACTCTGAAGCTCGGCCCGGTGGACACGCCGATGACTCGCGATCACAAGAAGCACGCGCTGTTTGGCAAGCCGAAGGCGGTCGCGCGCTCTATCGTGCGCGCGCTCGACGCGCGCGTGCCCGAGGCTTACGTCCCCTCATTCTGGGGCAAAGCGATGCCGCTCGTGAGGAACACGCCAGAATGGCTGTTCCAGCGCCTGCCATTTCTGTCGGGGCGCTAAGGGGCCCGCGAATGGCTGAGTCGGTCGCCCTCGCGGCCGATGCATCCCGACTAGCTTCGTTGCTCCTCAGTTACATACCAGCAGTATGCGCCTTCGTCGCGCCTCGCCAGCCGGGGGCCGGGGCCGCGATCATCGACCGACACAGCCATTGGCGGGCCCTAAGCACACGGCGCGTCAAGCCCGCGTAGCGTCCAATACCTCCCGCACTCGTCGGGCTAGAGCTTCCGGTAAAATCGGCTTCTGCAGGTAGGCGATGCCCGAATCCAAGATGCCGTGATGCACCACGGTGTTGTCGGTGTAGCCCGACATGTAAAGCACTTTCATGTCCGGGCGTGCTTGGGTCAGGCGTTCGGCCAGCTCGCGGCCGCTCATTTGCGGCATCACGACATCGGTCAGTAAGAGGTGGATGGTGCGCGGGTGGCGCTCGGACGTAAGCCAAGCTTCGCCCGCGTTGCGTGCCTCGATCACGTGGTAACCATAGCGGCGTAGGATTTGGACTGCGACTTGGCGCACGTCGTCTTGGTCTTCGACGAGCAGAACGGTTTCCGTGCCCTGTAGGGTGACGGGCGCCATGGGCTCGGGGATGATCGTGTCCGGTCCGGCATGCACCGGGAAGTAGACCTTGAAAGTCGTACCGCCGCCGACCTCGCTGTACACCCAGATATTACCCGCGCATTGTTTGACGATCCCGAACACCGTGGAGAGTCCGAGCCCCGTGCCCTCGCCGACGTCCTTGGTCGTGAAGAAGGGCTCGAAGATCTGCGCTTGGATCTCGCGCGTCATACCAACGCCGGTATCGCTGACCGCCAGCATCACGTGCGCGCCTGGCGTAGCGCCAAAGTGCTCGCTGGTGTACGACTCATCGAGCTCCACGTCTTGGGTTTCGATCGTCAGCTTGCCGCCTTCGGGCATGGCGTCACGCGCATTGATCACCAAATTTAGAATCACCTGGTCGACCTGCCCTGGGTCCACCAGAACCTTCGACAGGCTCCGCGCGCAGTGGGTCACGAGCACTACGTCCTCGCGCAGGAGCCGCTTGAGCATGCGCTCCGAGTCGATCACCACCTCATTCAGGTCCACGGTGCGGGGCGCTATTACTTGTTGACGGCTGAACGACAACAGCTGCCGAGTCAGGTCCGCGCCGCGCTCCCCGGCTTTCTTGATGGTCTCGATGTCGACTCGCAATGGGTCGACCGCCTTCAGGTCACTCAAGATCAGGCTGGTCAGACTCAGAATCACCGACAATACATTGTTGAAATCGTGAGCCACGCTGCCGGCCAAGCGCCCGACGGCCTCCATCTTTTGGGCGTGTCGGAACTGAGCCTCGAGCTTCTGCTCGTCGGTGATATCGAACGACATCACGACGATGCCAACGTCGCACGGCCGCACGCGCAGCTCGAAGGTTCGGCGCGTACCGTCGGGGTAAGCAAATTCGTTGCGCAGCGAGGCCTCGATGCGATCGACCATGCAACGGCGCAAGGTCTGAAACATCTCCGTCGCGTCGATGCCCGGGTAGCACTCCATCATGGTGCGCCCTAACAGCTCCTCGGGCTCCTTTTCACCGTGCACCGCGGCTGCTGCGTTCAGATACACGTATCGCCACTCCAAATCGATGACTTGGATGCCCTCACGCAGCGTGTCGATCACGCTGGCTAGCTCGTGTGCTCCCAGGATCCTTTGTGCTGTTCCCATCCACGCCTCAGCTGCCCGCGTCCGCCGTGTGACCATCGCGCGGAGCGCGCTCGAGGTCAAAGCGAAGAGTCGCTACCGGTGTAGGGGGAACTGTTGCGAAATGGCGGATTCCGTCGGTTACGTTACAACCCGAGCTCGCTCAGCGAGGCGTGGTCGTCGGGCCTGCGTCCGATTGGCCAGCGATATTTGCGGTCTGCGTTGCTGATCACCAGATCATTGATGCTGGCGTAGCGCACGGCCATCAATCCTTCGGCATCGAATTCCCAATTCTCGTTGCCGTAGCTGCGGAACGATTGCCCGCTGTTGTCGTGCCATTCGTAGGCGAAGCGCACCGCGATTCGGCTGCCCGCTCACTCTCTGTAGTGGCTGCGTTCTTCGAGGGCTTCGCTCAGGTTGAGCGGGATGGCGTCGTCAGGGTAGGCGAGCACGCCCATCTCCGGGATGTCCAGGCCGGAGAGCTCGTCCTCGGACGAGACGCGGTTGCCAACTAGCTTGCCGATCAGCCAGAGCGCGAGCGCGGTCGCGCTGCCGACGTAGGCGAGGTTGGTCGCGATGCCTACGCACTGCGCGGCGAGCTGCGAGGGGTTGCCGTGGAGCAGCCCCGTCACTTTGCCGGGCACGTTGTTCAGGCCATCCCCGTACGAGCCGTCGGCGAATAGCCCGACTGAGAACGCGCCCCAAATCCCACACGCGCCATGCACGCTCGAAGCGCCGACTGGGTCGTCGATTTTCAGGGTTTTTTCGACGAAATTAGCGGAGACAATGACGAGGATACCGGCCACGGCGCCGATCAACGCGGCGGCGGGGGCACCCACGAATGCGCAGGGGGCGGTGATGGCGACTAGTCCCGCGAGCATGCCGTTGGCGATCCAAGTCGGGTCTGGCTTGCCGTAACGGACCCACACGAAGAGCGCGGCGCTGAATGCGCCGGCTGCTGAGGCCAACATGGTGTTGGTGGCGATAATCGCGATGCGCGTGTTTGAGCCGGCCAAGGTGGAGCCTGCATTGAAGCCGAACCAACCGAAAGCCAAGATGAACGTGCCGAGCAGCGCCATCGGGATGTTGTGCCCGGGGATGGGCTGCGCGTTGCCGAACTTGTCGAACTTGCCGACGCGCGCGCCCAGCATTTGCGCTCCGACCAGGGCCGCAGCGCCGCCCGTCATGTGCACCACCGAGCTGCCCGCGAAATCGACATGACCGTGGCCGAGGCCGTAGTTGGTGCCCAAGCTCGAGAGCCAGCCGCCGCCCCAGACCCAATTGGCATAGACGGGATAAATGACGGTCGACATGGCGAAGCTAAGAAGCACGAAGGACAGAAACTTCCAACGCTCGGCCATCGCGCCCGTCGGGATCGTGGCTGCGGTGTCCATGAACACCATCTGGAACAGAAACAGCGCAGCTACCGCCGGGGTGTAGTTCGCAAACGTCAGGAAGAAGCCTTGAGTACCGAACAAGCCAAAGCTTTTTCCGCCGACCTTCAGCGCAAATTCGTGCGACAGCGTGGCGTCTCCGCCAAACGTGGTCAGCGCGCCGACGCCGCCCATCTGGAAGGCGAAGCCCATTGCCCAAAAACCGAGAACACCGATCGAGTAGACCAGGAAATTCATGGCCATGACGTGGGCCGCGTTCTTCTTTCTGCACAGCCCCACCTCGAG
Source organism: Polyangiaceae bacterium (assembly GCA_036509605.1). GTDB lineage: Bacteria > Myxococcota_A > Polyangia > Polyangiales > Polyangiaceae > PMG-095. The sequence continues at coordinate 11,861 of DATCFJ010000396.1, forward strand.
CAGCGCAAAGCCAGACTGCATGAACATGACCATGAAGCCGGCCACCAGCGTCCAAAGGATGTTGGTCGCGGTGACAAGCTCGGTCAGGGTCGGTTCAGCCACGGCAGCGCTCCTTGCACACGAGCTAGACCTTTCATTGTTTCGCGGCTTTTACTAGATATTTCTTAGTACCGACCCAGAGCGTGCGCGCTCGTGCAACAATCCCTTTCGATGCGCACGAAGGGCAGCCACGATCTGGGCCAAGCGGAGCGAGTCGGAGACGACGCGCATGCTGGTTTCGTGTGGTCTCGGGAGCGCGAGCCGCACGCCCAGCGGCGCCGCGAGATGCTCCTCAAGTACCCGCAGATCAAGGCGCTGTACGGGCCCTGCCCGCGCACCAAATACGTGTGCGGTGCGCTAGTCGTGGTGCAGCTTGCGTGCGCCTATTTACTGAGGGGCGCGCCGTGGTGGTTGATCGTGCTGGTGGCGTATTCGTTCGGGGGAGTGATCAATCAGGCGCTGCTTC
>DATCFJ010000397.1:0-12405 GCA_036509605.1 Polyangiaceae bacterium
GCCTTTTAAGGCCCGCCCCCCGAGCCCTTCCCACACACACAAATAGGCGGTCCCACCGACGATAGGTCCCACCGACCTAATTTGGATTTTGCGGGGCGGGGCGTGGTGGGTATTGGTGTGTTGGCGCCAGCGGGAGCGCGGGGGGCTAGTTTAGGTCGGTGCGACGGGAGGTGGGGGCGACGTTGTCTAGGATGGACTGGAGCTTTTCGGTGAGGAGGCGGAGGCGTTCGGCGGGATCCAGCTCTTCGAGGAGGCGTTGGCTGGCTTCGGCGTCGCCGACGAGCGCGCCGGCTAGGCGATCGGCGTAGGCGCCGGCGCCTTCGGCTCCGCGAGTGAGGGCGCGGAGATCGCGCACGCTCTCCGGGAGGTGCGGGCCGAGGGACGCCCAGAGGGCGATCAGCTTGCGTTGCCAGGCGCTGGTGACGGCGGGGTCCGAGGGTTGGTCGACGAGCTCTTCGACGCGCATTTCGCGGAAGGGCTTTTCGGGGGGCAGCTCGTGCACGATGCGCACGCGGGCAAGGCCGCGCAGGGTGATGTCGTAGCGGCCATCGCCGTGCACGACCGAGTCGATGACCGAGCCTACGCCGCACACTTCGAATACCGGAGGGCGGCCCTCGTAGTGGTCCTCGAAGCCGGACATTAGGCGCGCGACGGCCATCAGTTGCCGACCCGAGAGCACTTGCCGGGTGAGCTCGCGATAGCGCGGCTCGAACACGTGCAGGGGTAGCAATGCGCCAGGGAAAAGCACGACGTTGGGCAGCGGAAAGATCGGCAGGGCGGCTAGATCTTCGGGAGCAAGCCCTGAGGGTGACATCGCCGAGCATCCTCTCACAGGCTGGCGGAAATCGCCAAACCGAGCGCGGCGGAGCGACGGCTAGTTTACGGCTTGATCGAGCCGCCCAAGCTTCCGCAGCTCAGGCGAGCGCAAACCCGTTACGCCGGTAACGAACAACGTCATTGCGCCGCCGAACACCACTGACGGCACGACACCCAGCAAGCGCGCTGCGACGCCCGACTCGAACGCGCCGATTTCGTTCGAGGAACCGATGAAGATTTGATTGATTGAAGCCACGCGTCCGAGCAAATGCCCGGGCACTCGCAGCTGGAGCAGCGTGCTGCGCACGACGATGCTCACCATGTCTGCTACGCCGCTCAGGGCCAAGAGCGCCATCGAGAGCCAGAAGCTCTTCGAAACGCCGAACGCAATCGTCGCCAGACCAAACACGCTGGTCGCGACGAGCACGGTTGGCCCCGCGCGCCGCAGCGGTGGGCGCGACGCGAGCAAAACCGAAGCTGCTAGGGCACCAATCGCCGGCGCTGCGCGCAAAATACCAAAACCCCGCGAGCCCACCGCCAAGATTTCGTTGGCATACACCGGCAAGAGCGCGGTCGCCCCCCCGAACAGCACGCCGAATAGATCGAGCAGCAATGCCGCCAGAAGCAGGCGATCGCTCGCCAAATAACTGAAGCCCTGGCGGATGCTGCGCGCCACCGAAAGCCCAGATTTCGGCGCCATGGGCTGCTGTCGCAGCTTGGGCACGCGGTACATCGCAGACCACGACACGACCAAGAGCGCCGCCGAAAACAAATACGCGCGCCCCGGACCGAACGCCGCGTACAAAAGCCCGCCGCCCGCTGGCCCAGAAACCATCGCCAATTGAAACAAGCTCGTTCGAATCGCGATAGCTTTCGCAAACAGCGACTGCGGCAGGAGCTCCGAGTTGAGTGCGGCGCGCGCGGGTTGCAAAAAGCTACGGCACACACCGAGCACGACGATTACCGAGTAGATCGCAAATTTGTGGCGCAATATTCCGAGCGCGCCGCGCTCGAGCGTGAAGGCGTACAGGCACAGCGACATGGCCATCATCACGACCAGCACGACCAGCGAGATACGCCGGCGATCGCGCGCGTCCGCAATGTGCCCGCCGAGCAACGCCAGCGCGATGAACGGCAAAGCCTCCGCCAACCCCACGGCACCAAGCGACAGCGGATCGTGCGTCAGCTCGTAGATCTGATACGCGACGACCGTGCCCTGGATCTGATTGGCCAGCGTGACCAAGATCAGACTCAGCATGAAGGGGCGAAACCCGGCCACACCCCAGATGTTGAGCGGCGGAGACGTCTCGAGCAGGTCCAAGGCTCAGATGGAGTAGCGCACGACGGGCTTGGTGCCCGCCGCTGCTTCACGCACTTTCGCGGCGACGTCCGCCAGCGTGGTGCCCTCGAGGATCTTCAGCGTGGACTGATGCATGTCCTTCAGCACCAGCCGAATGCCGCACGTGCGCTCGTCCTCGCAACCCTCACAGCGACGATACGCGGTTTGGCTCAGGCACGGCACCGGCGCGAGCGGCCCGTCCAAAATGCGGATGATGCTCGCCAGGCTGATGTCTTCCGGACGGCGACGCAAAAGGTAACCACCGCCGCGCCCTTTACGGCTGTCCAGGATGCCGTGCTGCTTCAGCTCGCGCAGGATCAGCTCCAAGAACTTCTTGGGGATGCCCTCGCGCTCGGCAATGTCCGCAATGAGCATCGGCTCGGCTTGGTCGACAGACGCGAGCAAGGCCAAGGCCTTGAGCGCGTATTTCGTTTTCATCGTGAGCATGGCGCTGGTCGAGCAACCTACTTACTCGATAGACTTAGCCTGAGCACGAATTTTAACGAAGCAAGCCGAAAAGTGGCGGTAAATTGGGTGTGTTGTGTCCGAACGCGCTCAATCCCGCGCGGACATGTAGTGCTCACGCATGAGCAAACCGCGACCGGGAATGTTGGTCGCGCTCAGGTCTGCGATGTAGTCCTTGAAACGGTATTCGACGGTCGCTGTGTGCATGGGACCGGACGCGAGGTAACCCGCGGTTCGGCTGCCCGCTTCGTGCGTGGGTGTACCGAGTTGCTCTTTCATCTGGCCGACGACGGCAGAAAGCTGCGCGGCCGCAGCGTCGCCGGTCATACCGCTACGCCAAGCGCTGACGACAAATGAATCTCAATGTTCACTCTGCTTGGCTCCTATAGGTTTGGGCCGCACGGCGCGTCGCGACCGTCATCGCTCACGTCGCGCGGCAGCGTGTGGCGGGCACCCGACGAGGCAACCGCGTAGCTCGCGCGAGGCGTTCACGGAGCACGTGCGGCGCGTACAGAGAGAACGCTCGGCGCGCCTCGCCAAGCCCTTCGCGGACTCCCAGAAACCCGCCCCCGCCCGGTCGTCCAGCCGCCCCTTCCCCCGCACGCCAAATTCAGGCCAAATTCCCCAGCCAACTTAGCAAAATCACAAAACAAAACCGAACGCTTGACAGTTCATCCGCCGTGAGTACTTTACGCCTCCCTGACGCGCGGTGGAGCAGCCTGGTAGCTCGTCGGGCTCATAACCCGAAGGTCGGAGGTTCAAATCCTCCCCGCGCAACTGAAGAAAAGCCCCGGTGAAACCGGGGCTTTTCGCTTTTGTGCCCTTCGCCTTCTTTTTCGCGAGCGGGCTGTCGTTCATCAGGCCCATCCCGGCGGTAACTTTGTTCCGATGTGAGGGGCACCCCTCATTCTTCAGGCGCCTCAGTGAGGTGCAGCTCCGGGAGCATTCTCTGATGCAGGATGCGAACGATCAGCGTTGCGCCGCTTTCGTCCCTGCGAAAAAACACCACGTGCTTGCCGGCTCTCCTCACTCGATGGTGGGTGCGCTCAAAAAGTTGTTCAGGCACAGCAGCTTAGAAGCCGCAGTCTGTAATTTCGGAAGCTCTTATACCCGTAGCGGAGCTGCGTCACGGCTGGCGCTGCGCGAGCATAGCGAGACGCGCGCGCACGCGCTCGGGGACGCGGTCCTCGGCGATGCCGCTGGCGTCGCCTTCATCGAGCGCCTTGTGGAGCGCCGCGAGCCTGGCGTCGAACTCGAGCTCCTCGCGTTCAAGCGCACGCAAGCTCGCCCGCACGACTTCGCTCGCGTTCTCATACCGGCCGGAGGACACCTTCACCGCAACGAAGCGGTCGAGTTCATCGGTCAGGTTTACATTCCGGGTGGGCATAGGACCTCCGTTCACCTTAGGTGCGTTATCCGCAGAATTATTGCGCTATTGGCAAAGATGGTCAACGCGACCGGCCCCCGGCCTGCTCGGCAGTCGGCGTCGAAGTAGGAGGTTCTCGGCAGCGTTCGGCGTCGATGGGTTCAACATCGATGACCGCTATGCTCAGATCCTCGGCAGCTACCGCGCGATGTGCGCCGGGCGGTGGCGAAAGAGTGCGAGCGGTTCGTCCTCGACCACATTGAGCGAGCGCGGTCTTTTGCGGTCGAGACCATCCAAGCGTTTGGCGACGCTCTCGAAACGGCTAGCCCGCGCCAGGAAGTGAACGCTCGAACGTCGCTCGTCTCTAACCGGTCGGCGTGCTCGCACTTGGAGTTGCCACCGCCGTCAGGCTCAAGAGCGCTTCTAGATCGTCGCGTGTGAGGCGCGAGGCAAGTGCCTGATCGTCGCCCATGATGCCGGCGACCAAGTCGCGCTTCTGTGCTTGGAGGTGCGCGACTCGCTCTTCGACGGTGCGCCTCGCGAGCAAGCGATACGCGATGACGTTGCGCGTTTGGCCGATGCGATGCGCGCGATCGATGGCTTGGGCCTCGGCCGCTGGGTTCCACCAGGGATCGAGGATGAAGACGTAGTCGGCGGCCGTCAGATTTAGCCCCACGCCGCCCGCCTTGAGGCTGATGAGGAAGGCATTGATCGACGGGTCGGACTGAAACCTCTCGACCACACCTGCGCGATCGCGCGTCTTACCGTCCAGGTACTCGAACGAAATCTGCTCCTCGGTCAGCCGCTCGCGTACGATCGACAGGAGTGACGTGAACTGCGAGAACACCAGCGCGCGGTGGCCCTCCGCGCGCAGCGCGCATAGCCGTTGCACCAGGCACTCCACCTTGGCGCTGGGCTCGCGTTGCCGCCCCTGGTCGATGAGCCCTGGGTGGCAGGCGGCTTGCCGCAGCCGGAGCAGAGCCTCGAGCAAATGAGGCGTTGCCCGCCCTACACCGACGTCGACGACCTTTTTGGAGATGCTGGCTTGGTAGTGCAGCAAGAGCTCGTCATACAGCTGGCGCTCGTCTTGTTCGAGCTCCACATATAGCGTCTGCTCGACGCGGTCCGGTAGATCCTTTGCGACTTCGCGCTTGGTGCGCCTGAGCACGAATGGGCGAACCAGCGTGCGCACTAACCTCAGCACCTCATCGCTGGGTTTCTTGCTCTCTAGGGCGCGTCGCAGAGCCGGCAGTTCCTTCAGCAGACCGGGGTTTAGGAACTCGAACAACGACCAGAGCTCGCCCAGATGATTCTCGACCGGGGTGCCGCTCATGGCAATACGCCGATCCGCTCGCAAGAGCTTCGCGCACTTCGCCGTGGAGCTCTGCTGGTTCTTGATGGCCTGCGCCTCGTCGAGGACGACGCAGGCAAAGTCCACATCGCCGAACAAGGCAATGTCGGAGCGCAGCGTTCCGTAGGTCGTGAGCACGATGTCAGCACCGCTGAGCGATTCCTTCGTGCGCTGTCGCTCGGCGCCCCAATGTTGTCGGACCGCGAGCTGCGGAGCGAAACGGGCCGCTTCGTCCAGCCAGTTCGAGAGCAGCGAACGCGGGACCACGACTAGTGCTGCCTTGTGCCGCCCGCTGCGCTTCTGACGCTGTGAATGCAAATAGGCGAGCACCTGGATGGTCTTGCCGAGCCCCATATCGTCGGCGAGACATGCACCGAAACCCAGCTCGCCGAGTGTGGAAAGCCAACCCAGCCCTTGCTCTTGATAGGGGCGCAGCGCGCCGCGAAACCCACGCGCCGCCCGCGCCGGCTTAACCGCGTGAAACTCATCGAGCTTGCGCCGTAGTGTCCGAAGTCCTCGAGCACCCGCATCCTGCTCGGGTAGCGCTGCCAGCAGAGCCTGGAGCAGGCCGATCTGCCGGGACGACACGCGCAGACTCTCGGCCAATGGGCCCGCAAGCTCGGCGAGCAGCCCCCAGCGCTGCAGCCATTCCTCGGGCAGAACACCGAAGGTGCCATCACCCAGTTGCACCACGTTGCGACGTTCCTTGATCGCAGCGAGCAGTTTGGGGAATGGTAGCTCGCCGCCCTCGAAGGTCGCTCCGCCCTTGACCTCGAACCAATCGATGCCCGACTCAACCTGGATGTCGAAACCAGAAGCAGCGCGATAGCGCTTCCCTTCCGCCTGCACCAACCAGCCTGCACTGAGCAGCTCGCGAAGCGCAGGCGCGAGCGCCCTTTCTTCGATGGTCACGCTGCCCGCGCGGGGCTGTCGCGCGTTGCCCAAGAGCTCGCCGGAGAATCCCACTTGCGCCAGCGCATCCAGCGCCTGCCTTTCGGCATCTCGACGTCGTTCCCAAGCTTTGCGCTCTGCGAGCACGAGCGTCGACTCCTGTTCGGCGGGAATGCGCCGCCCGGCGTAGTCGAAGGCGACGCGGGCGTGCAGTTTCTTGCCGCTCGGGGCCTCGAGATCCAGCACTGGGCGGGGTGCCGGGGACTCTTCGCTGCAGTCGTAATCGGCGGGAAGGCTCAGCGCCGAAACCCCGTGCCGACCGAACACGCGCTCGACGAACTCTGGGAGATCGGCCTCCGCTACGTGCCCGAGCGAGCCCTGTGCCAAGATGGCGCCGAGCCAGCCAGCATCCGACCGGGCGCAGCGCACAAGCTCCGTGCCGATGATTACGCTGCCATCGCGGTGCACGTAGCGCACGCTGAGCGGAGCCCGACGCTCACTCCCGCGGAAGAGCTGTGGCTCGACGTCGAAGACGCGCTTGGCGTTCGAGCGAGGCTCTCGGCGCGGCTTGAGCAGCTTGAGGCTCAGGCGGTACTCTTCTCCTTCGCCACGAGAGAGGAGTGGCCACCTCAAAAGCTTCCGAAAATCGTAACCAAGGCGCTCCTTTGCTTTGGGACCGGCCTGCTGCCCCGTCGAGAAGAAGAACCATTCGCGATCGCGATCGCGTCGCAAATCTGTAGGAACCACGTAGCAGCGCCCGCATCGCGCTAGCCTATCGAGCACGTCGGGCGCCACAGCGGGAGTCAGCAATACGGCGCTAGCGCTGGGCGATCGGTACGGCCCGAACTGCGTGGCCAGCGCTGCCTGCAGCGGCACGCACAGCTCGCGGTCGAGCTCGTGCACCAGCACTTCAGTGTCCAACCGGTCGAGCGCGTTGAAAGCCTCCGGCTCGGCACCCACCCTGCGTTGCCCAACCGCGACTCGGGTTCCGCCGCGCTCCAGGCTTGGCTCTAGGAAGTAGAGTAGCTCCTGCTTGGGCTTCTCACGTGCGGCTTGCTCAGCGCCGACCCGGGCCGCCAAGTCGCGCCACGAGCCATTCTGTCGGCCGAAGCCAGCGTCGACCAGGCGACCCGTGCTCGAAACACCATCGTCGAAGTCCTCCGAGTCTTCGAAGTCTTCGAAGGTTTCAAGGTCGTCATCATCTCCATCGTCTAGACCAACCAGAAGCCCCTCGTCCGGGGAAAACATCCGGCAGGTCCAGGCATTGCTCACGAGCGCTGAGCGTGACTGCTCCAGTGCCAATGCGAATAGGTGCTTGCATGCCTTCATGCTGTCGACGAAATACGGGCAAGAACAACCGTAGCGAATCGACTCGCCGTTCCGCGCAAACGCCGTGCTGTAGCGCTGACGACCTTGGACCTCGGCGGCTAGCAGAGCCTGCGTGCTCTCGAGGATGCTGATCGCACCTCTTCCGACGTAGCGCATCCCCCGATTGCGAACCCCGCCGTCGAAAAAACGCGCGAGTGCCTGAAACCCACGGCCTTTGTCGTGCTGAATGTCAGCCGCCATCTCGTGAGCAATCGACCACGTCGCAGCGCTCGCGTCATCGCCTTTTTCGACGACGGCGGACATTGCTTGTCTCACTCAGTCCAGTATGCTTAGGGCCCAGCCGCGTGCGGAGGCGTGCGGAGGGAATACTTTGGGTGTTCGTGACGTATGGCCGGATAGGAATCGGGGGGTCCGGGAACGCTCACGTTAAGGAAAATCATGGATGAATCGCTCGAAACCGAGCTAACTCCGCTGGTCACCGCCAACATCGATCGCGACGTCGAGGTCGTGGTGGGCGGCTACTTGTACTTTGCGGATGGCACGACGGACCTGATCATGAAGGTGCCAGTGACTGGCGGCGCTCCGAGCAAGTTTTTGAGAACGCGCAGCGCGGACCACCTGGCCAGCGACGGCACGACGCTGTTCGTAGACTCGTCGTGTGGCTTGCAAAGCAAGGCCTTGTAGCCGCCGCTGAACGACGATTGGTAGGGGGGCGTCAATGATGTGGGCCGCGATGGTTTCCCGCCTCCCAGACCTCGCCGACGAGAACTTCAACAGCGACATTCTGCGGGCCTTCGCCGACGGCTCCCCTCGATCGACGCGCCACGGATCCGGGATGTCGGCATGCGCGGCGCCGAACAGCTTTCGAATCAATCCGGGTCTTGTAGCGGATGACGCGAGCGGCGCGTGGCAGGTCGCCCTCGGCGCAGTGCCGGTTCTGAGCGATGCAAAGCACCAGCGATGCTACGCATCATTGGTGCGAAGAAGAGCGCGCTGCTCAGCAACGTATGCATCACGGCGATTGGTCCGAGCGAGCGCGGCGCTAGCTCAACGCGCCAGGGGCAGCTTCAAGGTGAAGCATGCTCCTCCGAGCGCGGCGTCACGTTCGACGCTGAGCTGACCTCCTGCTTCGTCCACGATGCGACGGGAGATCGCCAAGCCAAGACCGGATCCCAACGCCTTCGTCGTGAAGAACGGATCAAAGATCTTCTCCTCCGCTTCGGGCGCGATACCAGGCCCGTTGTCCGCGACCTGAAAAAGCGCGCTTCCACCGTGTTCGTGCAGGCGAACGCTGATCGCGTTCGCGTCGCGCGGGCGAAGAGACAAGACTTGAATCGCGTTGACCAGCAAGTTCAGCATCACCTGCCCCAACTTGGTGCTTGAGCCGCGCGCTTTCGGGGCGCCAACAACGTTGACCTCGAGCGACGCGACGCGGCGCACCTCATTTGACACGAGCCGCAAGCTTTGCCTCAGCACTTCGGAGAGATCGACAATTTGTGCGTCGACGACGCCGACGCGACTGGCCGCCTCGATACCGTGCACGATTTCTAGCAGACGCTCGACCCCGCTTCGTGTGTCCGTCAAGCTGGCCTCCACGTCTTCGAGCAGAGTGCTCATGCGTTCGGGCTCGAGCGACTTGTGAAGGTGCCGTAGCTCGCGCTGTATGTATGAAAGATTGTTGGTGATCCAGCCAATCGGTGTCTTCAGCTCGTGTCCAATGCTAGCCGCCACCACTCCGAGCGCGTAAACGCGCTCGGTTTCGCGTAACCGAATCTCGAGCGCCTCCCGCTCGCGCTTCGAGCGATACACTTCCAAAGCGTCCCGCACTTCGTTGCGCAGCTCTTCGGGCAGCCAAGGCTTCCTCAGGTAGCGCCGCACGTGACCACAATTGATAGCGTCGATTGCGGCGCGGATGTCACTGTAGGCGGTGATGAGCAGACGCACTGTGTCGGGGTATTCAGCGTGGACGCGTTCGAGCAACGCCACGCCGGTCGTGCCCGGCATCCGCTGATCGGCAATGATCGCACCGATTTCGTGCTTGCCGAGGATGCCTAGGGCAGCCTCCGCACAGTCCGCCGTCAGCACCGAGAATTCGTCGCCGCACGACTCGCGACAAACTATCAAGTTGCTTTCGTCGTCGTCGACGAACAGCACCTTGGCGCTCATGAGCTCGCCTCGCCGCTGGGCAACTCAACCAGAAATTCGGCTCCGCCGGCATCGCGCGGCCGATACTGAAGCCGGCCACCACAGCTCTCGACGATGCGCCGCGACAGATAGAGCCCGAGCCCCATGCCCTGGCCGACTGCGCGGGTCGTAAAGAAGGGTTCGAAAATCAACTCGATACTTTCCGCTGGGACCCCGGGGCCGTCATCGGAGATGCTGAGCTGGACATGGGCGCCGCTGTCTTCCAGCTGAATCCAAATGTTCGAGGAGCCAGCACGCACGGCGTTGTCGAGCAGGTTCAAAAATACGTGATTCAGCTCGCGCGCCAACGCGAGCACCGGACGAGTACTCCCGTATTGAGCATGGACCAGAACGCCGTTCATCTTGTGCTCCAATAGGCGGAGCGACGATTCTAACCCTGATTTCAGGTCGCAAGGCAATGCCTGCGCGCCTTCGGCCGGGTGAACATGCTCTTCCAGCGAATTGACGATGTCCTCGATGCGCGTTGCACCCTCGACAATGATGCCCAAGAGCTTCAGTTCGAGCTCCGGCCGCATCTTGGCATTCGGCAGCAGGCGTGCCGCGTTGGCTATCGCATTCAAGGGATTCTTGACTTCGTGGGACACGCCGCCGGCGAGCATGCCGGCCGTGGCGAGGCGAGCTTGGTCGGCAATCTGAAAGCCCAGCGCACGGAGCTTCAGCTGCGCGTTGATGCGAGCGACGAGCACGCGACTGTGGAACGGTTTTGTCACGAAGTCGTCGGCACCCGCCGAATACGCATCGAGCACGTTGTCGGTGCTTGACAGCGCCGTCAGGACGATCACGGGTATGCTGCGTAAGCTGGGATCCTGTTTGATCTTCCGGCACAGGTCGGTGCCGCTGGTCCCGGGCATCATTAAGTCCGTGAGTACCAGATCCACCCGGCCCGCCTTGAGGCGGTTGAGCGCAGCAGCGCCGTCGCCGACACTCGTGACGTCGAAATGAGCCTTGAGCGTGTTTTCGATGTACTCTCGCAGATCTGGCTCGTCTTCGGCGAGCAGGATGCGCGGCCTGCGACCGCGGTCCATGCGTAGCGGCTCGGCCTGGGGCTCTGGCACCGCCGAGTCGAGTAACCCTTCGCTGGGCAGCTCGTTCGCTCGATCGTCCAAGCGCCGCCCGGGATGCAACTCGACTTTGACTCGACGCCGCTCCAAGACGGCATCAGGGAAGTGCTCGCGTCCTAGTGGCAGGCTGACGCTGAACGTCGAGCCGACGCCGAGCTGACTCTTTACGCTCAAGGTTCCGCCGTGCAAATCGACGAGCTTCTTGGCTAGAGCAAGGCCTATTCCAGCACCGCCCTGGCGCCGACGTTCGGAGCCCTCCACCTGATAGAAGCGATCGAAGATCCGTTCCAGCTCGCTCTCGGCGATGCCCGCTCCAGTGTCGGTGACGTCGAAGCCGACGCGCGCGCCGTCGCTCCAGACGCGAACCGAGATCCGTGCGCCGTCAGCCGAGAACTTCAGAGCATTGCCGACCAGATTCGTGAGCACAATCTCCAACCGGTGCGGATCACCGAACGCCGGAAGCTCCTGAACGTTGGTATCGACGCAGAGGACGATGCGGCGCACGTCCGCCGCTGCCCGTGCGGCGTCGACCACGCGATTGCTCAGTTCGACCAGATCCAGCTCCGCGACGTGCAGGCGCAACCCGCCCACATCGAGGCGAGCAAGATCGAGCAAGTCGTCGATCAGTCGAAGCAGGCGATACGCGTTGCGCCGAATGACGAGTAGAGCGTTGCGCGTGCCGCCTGAAAACTCGCGCGTGAGAAGATCCTCGATGGGCGAGAGAATGAGCGTGAGCGGCGTGCGCAGCTCATGGGAAACATTGGCAAAGAACTCATTCTTCAAGCGGTCAAGCTCGCGCACTTGATCGAGCGTAGCGGTGAGCTCTGCACTGGCCTCGGCGAGCCCCAGGCGAGCCGCGTGCTCGCGTTCGGCTGAGCGGTAACGAATCACAGCCGAAGCCACCGCGATCACACCGGTTAGCGCGAGGAAGTACAGGTTATTGAAAAAGGGCGCAAATTCGTCCCGCCCAGCGAGCACACCTGGCAGCGCTGGCACGAGCCACAAGCCAAGGATACAGCAGCTCACTAGGGCCGCTTGTTGCCACCGCCACGTGTAGAGTACCGCGACCGCTAAGATACACAGATTGAGACCGGCGTAGTACGGCGAGACCGCGCCGTTCAAGCGCGTGATCAAGAGCTCGATGGCGCTCGCGCAAATCAACGGTGGACCCGCGCCTAACAGTACCGGGTGGCGCGCCGCCCCACGCACGTACGTGAGCCCCAAGCAGGCGATTGCCAACGCCGCGGCAGCCAGGCGAATACCAAGAAAGAACTTGGCACGTTGCGGAACGACGACGATGTCCAACACCGTTCCGCCCGGCATCAGCAACGCTGACAGCACGTAGCCGAGCCGAGCGCCCGCTAGGTTGATCGCCGCCAGCGACTCCTCGAAGCTCGGGTGCCGGGCGGGAGCTTCCTCCATTTACTTCCAAATGTGCAGGAACAGATTCACCCCGCTCGGCTCGGCGTCGACCTCGGCGCGAGCTGGAGCGGGCAGGAGTGCATCCGCGAAGGACAGCAAATCTGCGCGGCTTCGATGGATCAAGAACCAATCCAAGCAATATTCCATGAAGTACCGGCTC
>DATCFJ010000398.1:0-9476 GCA_036509605.1 Polyangiaceae bacterium
TCGCGAACGCGGGCTGACCGCGGAGCAAATAGCGGGAGTTGGTTCCTCTACTGCTCGTGATGGTCGCGCGAACCCCAAAAAAGGAGCAGCTCGAATGGTTACACAAATGATGAGCCGGAATTGGCGCGACTTGATCCGTCCCAAGGCGATCACGCTCGATCCGGAGTCGAATTCCGAGTCCTACGGCAAGTTCACCTGCGAGCCGCTCGAACGGGGTTTCGGTATCACGATCGGCAACTCGCTGCGCCGCGTGCTGCTGGCTTCGCTCCAGGGCGCTGCCATCACGGCCGTCCGCTTGGAGACCGCTCTCCACGAGTTTACGACTATCCCGGACGTCGTCGAAGACGTCACGGACATCATCCTCAATCTCAAAGAGGTGGTGTTCAAGGTCGACTCCCCGAAGACGTTCACGGTTCGCCTCGAGAAAGAGGGCGCCGGCCCGATCCTCGCGAGCGATATCAAGACGGTCGACGGTTTGACCATCCTCAACCCGACGCACCAGATCGCGACCCTCGACAAGAAGGGCCCGTTCTCGGTCGAGCTGACCGTTGCCTGCGGCCGTGGCTACGTGTCGGCCGAGCGCAACAAGAGCCCGACCATGCCGCTCGGAACGATTCCGATCGACGCGCTGTTCAGCCCGATCCGCAAGGTGAACTACACCGTGCAGAACGCGCGCGTCGGCCAGGTCACTGACTACGACAAGCTGGTGCTCGAGGTCTGGACCAACGGCGCCGTGCGCCCGGTCGATGCCGTCGCGTTCGCCGCCAAGATCCTGAAAGAGCAGCTCTCGATCTGGATCAACTTCGAGGAATCGGAAGAGACCTCTTACCAGGTGACCGGCAGCGACGAAGAGCCGCTGAACGAGAATCTGTTCCGCTCCGTTGACGAGCTTGAGCTGTCCGTGCGTTCGGCGAACTGCTTGCAGAACGCCAACATCACGCTGATTGGCGAGCTCGTTCAGAAGACCGAGCAAGACATGCTCAAGACCAAGAACTTCGGCCGCAAGTCGTTGAAGGAGATCAAAGAGATCCTCTCCACGATGGGCCTCGGGCTCGGCATGAAGTTCGACAACTGGCCCGCTATGGTCGACCGCTGGAAACAGCAACAGTCGGCGTCTTGAGTCGTCGGGGGCTCTGCCCCCGCCCCGTTGAAATGCCCCCCTTCGGGGATCACCCAGGGCGCAATTCAACGGGCCCCACCCCCGGTTTTAGGGCCCCGACCCCAAAACGCGCAAGTAAGCAAAGTTCTTCAAGTTAGTCAGGTAGTCCCATGAGGCACGGCAAATCAGGTCGTCAATTCGGCCGCAATACGAGTCACCGCCGCGCGATGCTGCGTGCGTTGACCGCAAACCTCGTGGCGCATGAGCGCATCGAGACCACCGACGCGAAGGCCAAAGAGCTTCGGCGTGTTGCGGAGCGTCTGATCACGCGCGCGATTCGCCTGGGTGACGTGGCTTACACGCCGCACGACAAGCTCAGCATCGCCGACCGCGCACGCCGTCAGGCCGCGCAGCAGCAGGTGGGTACTTTCCTGCGTCGCTTCCAGGTGACGCAAGAAGGCACCGAGAGCACCAAGGTCGATCTGATCGAGAAGGTGTTTGTCGACCTGGCCAAGCGCTTCAAGAGCCGGCCGGGCGGCTACACGCGCATCATCAAGCTCGGTCGTCGCCGCGGCGACAACGCGCCGATGAGCGTGATCGAGTTCGTCGACAAGGGCGAACCGCGTGCAGCTGCTACGCCGAAGGCGGCCGCTGAAAAGGCGCCCAAAGCCAAGAAGACCGAGAAAGCGGCTGCTGCCGGCGCGAGCGCCGACAAGCCGAAAGCAAAGAAGGCCGCCAAGGCCGCAGCCGCTGGCTGATTGAGCGGAGCGGGTAGAGCTTCCTCGCGCTGCCCGCTGCTCTGCTCACTCGTCTTTGCTGTCAGATGCCTCAGAGCTCACGTCCCCTTCGGGTGGTGTGGGCTCTTCGGCTTTTTGTGGTTGTGGGTTGGTGGGTGCAGTGGGCCCCGTAGGCGCACGCCGTCCGGTATCTCGAAGCGAGTCGTCTTCACGCTCGGGCGGCGCGCCGCTCGCGCTGTCTGCGGCTGCACTCGGCTTCTCGCTGCCCTCGGGCGCTTCACGTCGCAGCAGCACGAACGCGATACCACCCAGCGCCACGAAGCCGATCGCGCCTGCAGCGAGGTAGCGCGACCAATCATCGGCTTTGATCTCGCCGTGCTGAAAGCGTGACAGCTCGCTTTGGGCGCGGCTGTTCGTCGGATCGGCCTCCAAGGCGCGGCCGAGCAGTGTGCGGTCGGCGATGCCGGTGCTGGCGAGCGCTTCGGCTTCAAGCGTCAAACGCAGGCTGATGGCTGTCTTCTCGATGTCGCTGCCCTTGCCTAAGCGCTCAGCGCGGCGCAGTGCGGAGAGCACGTCTGGGCCGCCTTTTGCCAGGTTTTTCTGGGCGTACTCGAGGTATGCGCCGGCAAGCTCTGGCTGCTTCGGGTAGTCCGGGCTGCGCGTGAGCACTTGGTCAAAGGCTTTGCGCATGGCTTCGAGATCGCCGTGCTCGTGCGCTGCCACGCCGGTGTCGTACAGCTTGGACACTTCGGCGGAGCGTAGGCGATCGAACTCCGCGAACAGCTCGCGCGCGGTGCGCTCCCAATTCCAATCGCGCGGCGGTTTCTTGCCGACTACGTCCTCGTAGGTATCGCGTAACTGCCAGGCTCCGACTTCACCGAACATGGCGATGGCTTGCCGCGACGCTTCGCGGATCTGCGCGCGCTCGCTGTTGGCGAACGAAACGACGATGCGCGCCGCGTCCGGATCGCGCACTCTGCCGTAGGCGCGCAGGACGTCTCCCAAGACTTGCAGGTCGTTCGTTTGTACGGTTTCGCTCGGGATGGCTTTGCCCAGCGTGTCGAGCTCGCGCGCCGACCACTTGGCGATCTTCTCGGCGGGGTGACGGCGCGTTTCGATCAGGGCGGGTACGGCGCGGTCGCCCAAATCCTCGAGCTCGAGCTGGGTATCGACGCGCAGAAATTCGCCGTAGCGCACGTACACGTCGATCAGACCGCGCACGGCTTCGACCGTGCCTATCTGCGTGAGCATTCGGCTTTCGGCGAGCACTTGGGTCAGGCTGCACCACAGCTTGGAGTGCGGGTCCGCGTGCTCGCCGGCCATTTGCAGGTAGTCCGGGGTCTTCACCTTGCCGCGTTTGCCTTCGCCGTTGTCTTCCCCCGTCGGGGATCGCGAAGCGCTTTCGTCGCGCGCGTCGTCGCGCCCCTTCCTTCTGATCTTGAGCAGCAGCTCCTTCAGGTCGTCGTGGTTCGTGCTCTCGGCGATCGAGGCAAGGCGAAAGCGGATCGCTGGCACGAGCTTGGCGTCGACCTCGAGTGCCTCGCGGCGGGCCGCTTCACGGTCGGCTTCGTCGTTGGAGCAGAGCTTGGCCAGCCGTGCGTCGAGGTCTTCGAGGTCTGCGGGAGTGGGCCGCGGCACTTCGAGGTTGGGAATCGAGGGCAATTCCGGCAGGCGCTCTGCCGTTTTCGCAGGGCCGTCTGCGAACGCGTGTGCACTGACCAGCCACGAGCCCGTGAGCGCCGCAGATAACGCCAACGCGCGCGTGGTGCGTCGCAAAGCGCGCTCAGTCCGTAATGCGAAAATCGGGGAAGTCACCGGTGAAGCTGCGCCAGCGTGTTTCGACGCGATCGACGCGCGCCGCGCTGGGCCCCTTTTGTGCCCAACCATACAGCTCGCGGATCGCGACTTCTTCGCCTTCGGCGACGATCTCGATCGAGCCGTCCGCGCGGTTCTTCACCCAGCCGGTCACGCCCAACCGGCGCGCCTCGCGCTGCGTGGACGCGCGAAAGAAGACGCCTTGAACGCGACCGCGCACCATCAACTGAAGCTGCTTCAAGGCCATACAGATGCTCCCGGCAACAGACCGCGCCGATCCGAAGCGAGTTTCGCACAGTGTAGCCGAGTGCGTCTCGCGTGGGGCACTGGCCTCGCTCGTTTTCGGGCTTGGAAGCGACGCAGAGCGGGTTTCTATGAGCTTCGGTCGACGGGCGCGGGGCGTTTTGACGGGTGTGGGATGCTTCCCGCTGATTGCGAGCGCCCCCACTCTTCGGCTCGGTCCTGGGCCTCGGGATGATTCGGTAGATCTGGGCGGTGGTTCGTGGTTCGATCGCGGCGTGACCACGGGGAGCGAAACCGTCCAAAACGCCCCCGAAGGGCGGGCTTTGGATCCAGCCGAAGCGCTCCGCCATGAACGGCGAGTCTCGGCCGCGCTGCGCGAGGTCGGGGTAGCCCTGGGCACGACCTTCGATCTGGATGACCTGCTCGAGCTGATCCTGAGCAAGCTGACCGAGCTGGTCGAGGCCGACCGGGCGACCCTGTACCTGCTCGACGAGGTCAAGAAGGAGCTCGTGAGCCGGCTCGTGGTGGGGGACAAGGTGCGGTCGATCCGCATGAAGCTCGGCCACGGCATCCCCGGTATGGTCGCTCAAACCGGCAAGGCGATTCGCATTCGTGACGCGTACGCCGATCCGCAGTTCGAGCGCGATTGGGACGTGCTGACCGGCTACCGTACCAAGAGCATGCTGGTCGCGCCGCTCAAGAACCACTTGGGGCGCACGATTGGCGTGATCCAAGTCCTGAACAAGCAGGGTGGTCACGAGTTTACCAGCGAGGATGAGTCTATCTTGTCCGCGCTTAGCACTCAGGCGGCAGTCGCGATCGACAATTCCCGCTTGTTCTTGTCCTTGATTCAAAAGAACAAGCAGCTGCTGGACACGACCGAGCAGCTCGAGCGAAAGCTGCAAGACCTATCGCTCTTGTTCGAGCTCGAGCGGCGCACCGCGCGCGCGACGACGATCGAGGAGCTGGCGATCGCGGTGCTCGGCCAGTGCGCTGCGGCGTGCGAGGCGCGCGGCGCCGGAATGCTGCTTTCGGAAGAGGAATCGGGGGACCTCGTCGAGTACGTACTGGATGGCAAAAACCCCGAGGAATTGCGGCGCATCCCCGTGAAATCGCGGGAGGGATTCCTGGGCGCGGCGATGGCCGAGAAAGACATCCTGACCGTGGCCAAGGCCCAGAGCGACGTTCGCTTCAGCGCGCACGTCGAAGGCGGCTTTGGCTTTCCGGTCACGTCCGTGCTGGCAGTTCCGCTGGAAGGCGAGAGCTCGCCACTCGGAGCGATTGGCTTGTTCACGCACGAAGGCGGCGGCGCGTTCGACGAAGCGGATGTGTCACTGCTACGGCTCGTGAGCGCAAACGTATCGACCGCGGTGCGTCTGTTCAACGCGAACAAGAGCCGCGAGCGCAGCGAGCGCTTGACGTCCATCGGCCGCCTCTTGTCACAGGTAATTCACGACTTCAAGTCACCGATGAGCGTCATCAGCGGCTACACCCAGTTGATGGCCGACTCCGACGAACGTCAAGTGCGAGCCGAATACTCGGAGGAGATCCTCAAGCAATTCGACGTGCTGACGGCGATGCAGCGCGAGGTCTTGGAGTTTGCCCGCGGTGAACGCGCCATCTTCGTGCGCAAAGTGTACCTGAACAAGTTCTTCTCCGATGTGCGCCGGCAATTGGAGATCGAGCTCAAGGGCTTGCCCGTGGAGCTTGCCTTTCAGGTCGACACCAAGCTCGTGGCGCGCTTCGACGAAGGGCGGCTGGCGCGCGTGGTCCACAATCTGGCGCGCAACGCGATCGAAGCCATGGGTGAAGCGGGCGGCGTGCTCACTCTGGGCGCCCGCATGGACGGTCAAGATCTGCTGATTTCCGTGCAGGATACCGGTCCCGGTATTCCCGATGCGATCGCTGGCCAGCTGTTTCAATCTTTCG
This sequence comes from Polyangiaceae bacterium, assembly GCA_036509605.1. GTDB lineage: Bacteria > Myxococcota_A > Polyangia > Polyangiales > Polyangiaceae > PMG-095. The sequence goes on from DATCFJ010000398.1 coordinate 5,824, forward strand.
TCACGATGGGTAAGGCCGGGGGTACCGGCCTCGGCTTGGCGATCGTGAAGAAGATCGTCGAAGAGCACCGCGGCAATGTGTCGGTGAAGTCTTCGAGCGCCGGTGCGACGTTCGAAATCCGCTTGCCGCAAGCAGCTCCAGAGAAGCCAGTCCTCGCCGCCAAGAAGCCGATTCCGGCACGGAAATCCACTCGGCCCCTCAAGGGAGCTCAGGTCAAGAGTCCGTCGCGATGAGTCGCGCGACGCGCTTGCCGCTTTTGCCGAACGCCACGAAGGCGCTCGAGACCTGTGGCTACTGCCCGAAACTGTGCCGCAGCACGTGCCCCGTCTCGAACGTGGAGGCGCGCGAGGCGCTGATCCCGTGGGCGAAAATGTCGTCAGCGTGGCTCGTCGCGCGCGGTGATTCGAAGGGCGACGCAGCCACTGCGGAAACCAGCTGGGGCTGCTCGGGTTGTCACGCTTGTACGGGCTTTTGTGAGCATCAGAACCCAGTCGCCGACACGTTATACGCGGCGCGGGCCGGCTATCGCGAAGCGGGCGTCGCTCCCGAGGCGGTGCTCGAGAGCGAGCGGCGGCACGGCGTGCGCGTGGCCGAAGCCGGCGCAACGCTTGCGGAGCTCGCTCGTGCGCCAGGGGTGCGCTCGGACGCGAAGGTTGCGCTGCTCGTAGGCTGCGCGTATTTGCGTAAGGCTCGCTCCGAAGCGCGGGCCATCGTGCGCTCGGTGGTTGCACTCGCTGGGCCGGTACGCTTGGTTCCGGGCTGCTGCGGCGCGCCGCTGCTGCACGCGGGCGATCGCGCTGGGTTCGACGCTGCGCGTGCGCGCATCACCGAAGCGGTGCGCGGGGCGCACCTGTTCGTCGTCGGGGATCCGGGCTGCGCTCTCGTACTACGCGAAACAGGTGCACAGCCGTTCGTGCGCTTAGCGGCCGAGCACGCCCCGAAGCTTTCGCGTTTGGCGGGGTTCGGTGACGGCGCGCCAGTGCGCTTTCACGACCCGTGTGCGCTCGGTCGCGGCTTGTCCGAATACGAAGCGCCGCGCGTGGTGCTTTCCCGCGCGCTCGGCCGAAATCCCGACGAATTCGAGGCGAGCCGCGAAAAGGCCGAATGCTCCGGTGCGGGCGCGTTGCTGCCAGTGTCCATGCCCGAGACCTCGGGGCGCATCGCGGACTTACGCTTGGCTGCACACGAACAACAGGGCGGCGGCACTCTGGTGACTGCGTGTGCATCCAGTCTGCGTCGCTTCCGCGCGCAGGGCACGGCGGCCATCGATATCGCCAGTGTCGTCGAGGCAAGTCTCGGCCTGCCTCATGAGTGACAAGCTTCGCAGCAACAAGCGCACGGTAGCGACGCGCGTACTCGGCTCGTACGTGCTGATCATGTTCGCCTTCGCGTTGGCAGCGGGTTGGAGCGTGGTGGCCCAGCGCAACGCGGCGCGCGAGGCCCGCTTGATGCGCAGCGGCTATTTCCCGCTTGCGCTTTCGGTGCGCGACTTGGTCGCTAAGCAAGACACCTGGAACACCCAGCTCAATCATATTACTGCCGCGCGAAATCCGGCCGACATTCGGATCTGGTTCGACCTAGCGTTGCACATTGGTCGGCCGCGCATGTTCGGCGAGGTGCGGGCCGCGATTGCCCGTGCATTTGCCTCCTCGAGCGATCAGAACGCGCGCACCGTCGGCAAAGAGCTATTCGCCGAAACCAGCTCCATAGAGTCGTTCTTGTCGGGCGACGCGGAGCGCCTGAGCCGACTCTTCGAAGCCTTGGAGCGCCGTGACGACGCGACGGCGGAGATGCTGCGCGATGAGCTGGTGACGCGCGGGTCGCAAGGCTCGAAACGGCTGAACCAGCTCGAGCAGCGCGCGTTGCGCAACGTGGATTTACTCCTGGATCGCGCGCACGAGCGCGAGGTGTTGGCGATGCGCTTGCTGGTGGTGCTTTCGGCGCTCACCGTGCTGGTCGGCGTGGCCATGGCGCTGTACGCGCGGCGCGTACTGCGGCCGCTCGCGCAAGTGACGGAGCGCGCCAAGGCAGTGGCCAGCGGTGACTTGAAGCCGCGCGTGGCTGTCAGCTCGAACGACGAGATCGGCGAGCTGGCCGCGACGTTCGAAGGCATGGTCTCGGCCATCGCGCGGGCCAACGAGGAGCTGCTGGCTACGGAGCGCTTGGCGACGATCGGCAAGATGGCCGCACACGTCACGCACGAGATCCGAAATCCGCTCTCGTCCATCGCCTTGAACGTCGAGCTGCTAGAGGACGATTTGGCCCAGGCCAGCGAGGAATCGCGTGAGCTATTGCGGGCCATCCGCGCTGAGGTCGAGCGGTTGACGGCGCTCAGCGGTCAGTATCTGTCGTTCGCTCGGCGCGGTGCCCAGCGCCTCGAGGTCGAGGATCTGCGCGAAGTCGTCAGCGAGGCCGCCGAGTTCATGCGGCGGGAGCTGGAGAGTCAGGGCGTGACGCTCGAGGTGAAGTCCGCCGCGCAGCCGATCTGCGCCTCGGTCGACGAGGCGCAGATCAAGCAGGCCTTGTACAACTTGATGCGCAATGCGCGCGAGGCAATGCCCGATGGTGGTCGCGTGGTCGTGTCAGTGAGCGCAAGCGAGGGCAGCGGCTCGGACATCGTCGTCGAAGACGAGGGCGGTGGGCTCGACGAAGCCACGCGCGCACGCCTGTTTGAGCCGTTCTTCACTACGAAGAGCAACGGCACCGGCCTCGGCTTGGCGATCACGCGCCAGATCATCGAAGCGCATGGCGGAAGCATTGCTTTCGAGCCGCGCGAACCGCGGGGCACGCGGATCTGGATTCATCTAGGCGACAGAGGCGACGGTCCGAGTTGATTCAACCCGCGATGCGCTCGGCTTCGTCCAAGCGCTCGTTGACCAACTTCAGCAAAATGCCGCGCAGAGCCGACACTGCGCGGGCGCGGTGGCTGACCTTGTTTTTGTCGTCCTCCGAAAGTTCGGCCATGGCTTTGCCGTCCTGCCCGGTGACGACGAACAGCGGGTCGTAGCCGAAGCCGCCATTGCCGCGCGGGGCGCGCGCGATGCTTCCTTCGCAGCTGCCCTGAGCGACGTAGATTTCCGACTCCTGCCACGGATTGACCAGCGCAAGGGCGCAACGAAAGCGGGCGCCGCGCGCGCCCTCCTCGATATTCTCCAATTCGCGCAGCAAGGCAGCGTTGTTTTCGGCATCCGTCGCCCGCTCGTGGGCGAAGCGGGCTGAGCGCACACCTGGGCGACCGCCGAGCGCGTCGACCTCGAGCCCGCTGTCGTCGGCCAAGGCCAAGGTGCGCGTGGCCCGCGCTACGGCGCGTGCCTTGATCAACGCGTTGGCTTCGAAGGTCGCCCCGTCCTCCAGGATGGTTGGTTGTTCGCCGAGCACGTCGGCGACCGATAAAAACTGGACGGGCAAATCCGCCAGTAGCGCGCGGAGCTCTTGGATCTTGCCGTGATTGGAGGTCGCGAGAACGATCGTTAGCAGCTCGTGCATCGGCCGAGCAGCATAGCCCAGCCTGGCTAGTGCCGTGTCTCCACAGTTCGCATCAGAATTCGGTCGAGGCGAGCATACGCTGACAGCGGCGCGCGACGCTGGCAAGGATCTGGTCGGCGGTCTTGGTCCAGACGAATGGTTTCGGGTCGTGGTTGGACTCGGCAATG
>DATCFJ010000399.1:0-4908 GCA_036509605.1 Polyangiaceae bacterium
AAATCCCTCGCCCAGCACCACGCTGGTGCTACTCGGCGGCGAGCTCGACAAACGCCGCAAGCTGGTGACCGCCGCTCGGAAGGACGGCTGGATCGTCAGCTGTGAAGCGCTGTCGCGCGCGGATTTGCCAGGTTACATCGAGCGCGGCGCACGTGAACGAGGCAACGCGCTGGAGCCGGGAGTCGCGGATTTGATCGCGGAATTGGCCGGGCCAGAGCTCGGCCCCGTGACGGACGCGCTCGAGCGCTGCTGCTTGTACGCGGGCGCTGGCAAGCCCGTCACCGAAGACGTCGTGGCCGAGTGCGTCGTGCGGCTGCGCGCCAAGACCGTATGGGAGTTGGTGGGCGCGGTGGGCAAGCGCGATCCAGGAGCGGCGCTCAGCGCGCTAGACGAAGTCTATGATCCACAAGATCGCGGACTACGGTTGCTCGGCGTGCTCGCTTGGTCGACCAGGCAGATGCTCCGCTTCGAGTCGGCTATCAGCGAAGGCTTGTCGCCAAACGATGCCGCAGTGCGCGCGGGCGCACCACCGTTCAAGGCGCGGGAGCTCGCCGAGCAGGTCAAGCGAATTGCTCGGGTGGATTTGGAGCGTTGGCTCGAGACCCTTGCCGAGCTCGACTACGCACTAAAAGGAGGCTCGCGAAGGCCGGCGAAATCAGTGCTCGAACACGGCATTTTGAAGCTGTGTCGAGGTTCCGAGGCCCGCCCGGCAGCTCGCAGCGGCGAGCGCAGAGCTTGACCCAGCGGAAGCCCCGCCCCACATTGATGCCGTAGCGCGATGGACACACTATCCCGGGCAAATCAGCCCACGGCTCGAATCGAGCAGCTCGCCCAGGCCCCCCTTCCCACGCGCCACGGCATGTTCCAGGTCCGGGTATTCCGCTGGGACGACCCGACCGCGCACCCGGCTTTGAGCCGCGAGCACTGCGCGCTGATTATGGGTGACGTGCGGGGCCGCCTGCACGTGCCGGTGCGGGTTCACTCGGAGTGCCTGACCGGGGAAGTGTTTTCCTCCCTCAAGTGTGATTGCCGCGAGCAGTTCGATCACGCACAAGCGGCGATCGCCAAGCACGGCTTCGGCGTCATCTTGTACCTGCGTCAAGAGGGCCGCGGCATTGGGCTCGCCAATAAGGTGCGCGCCTACGCGCTGCAAGCCATGGGCGCGGACACCGTGGAGGCCAACGAGCTCCTGCATCTGCCAGTGGACGCACGCACGTACGACGCCGCCGCCGCCATGCTGCGTGAGCTGGGCATCGAGTCGATCGAGCTTTTGACCAACAACCCCGCCAAGGTGGACGAGCTGCGTCGTCTCGGAGTCACGGTCGAAAAGCGGTTGCCCGTGCTCATCCCCGCTAACCCGTTCTCGGCTTCCTACTTGGAAGTGAAGCGCCGCCGCATGCAGCACGAGCTGCCCAGCAACCCGCAAGCGATCGCCGAGCCGCTTGCCGTGGACAGCACGAACGGCAAAAAAGGGCGCCGCGCCGCGCAGTAGCGCTGTCGGTCTCGGGTTGACCGCATTGTTGCGTGGTCAGGTCTTCTGCTTCGCAGCCTCTTTAATGGCCAGAAAGCGAGCTTTGAGCTTGGGCGCGTAGCCCTCTTTGTTGGTCTGTTTGATGCGACCGATAGCCAAGGCGTCGTCTGGGACATCCATGGTGACGGTGGTGCCGGTGGCCACGTAGGCGCCGCGGCCCACGGTCACGGGCGCGACGAGCTGCGAGTCGCTGCCGATGAACGCGTCCGCGCCGATGATCGTCTTGTGCTTGTTGAAGCCGTCGTAGTTACAAAAAATCGTACCTGCGCCGACGTTGGCGCGCTCGCCGATGTCGCCGTCGCCGAGGTAAGCCAAGTGGTTGGCTTTGGCGCCGCGCCGCACGCGTGTCTTCTTGGTCTCCACGAAGTTGCCGATGTGTGCGTCGGCTTCGATCTCCGACTCCGGGCGCAAGTGTGCGAACGGGCCGAGCTGCGCGCCGTCGCCCACATTGCTCGAAGTGATCACGGTGTACGGCTTGATCAGTGCGCCCTCGCCCACGCTCGAATCAGCGATCACGCAGCCAACATCCACGACCGTGCGCGCGCCGATACGCGTTTGACCGCGCACCGTCACGCCGTCTTCGATCAGTGCATCTACGCCGATCTCGACGCTGTCGTCGATACGCGGAGTGCCGCGTACTGTCACGCCGTTCTTGGCATGCCGGGTGCGAATTCGCTGAAAAATAAGCTCTTCCGCTTGCCCGAGCTGACTGCGATCATTGACGCCCAGGAGTGCGTCCGGGTGTCCGTGCACTCCGGTCACACGGCTCGAGCGCGCCAGCAGGGCGATCACGTCGGTTAGATAGTACTCAGCTTGTGAGTTGTTCGGTTGCACAAGGCCAAGCGCGCGCCGCACGGCTTCGGTGTTGCCGGCGTACATGCCCGCGTTGACCTCGCGCGTGGCGTGCTCCTCGGGAGTCTTCAAATCGCGCTGCTCACGAATTTCAAGAACGCGCCCCGTGCTGTCGCGTAGGATGCGACCATAGCCGGCTGGATTGTCGAGCGAGCAAGTCATCACGCTGAGCTCTCCAGCGCCCGGGACGTCGAGCGCTAGAACCAGCGTCGCAAGCTCTTCCGCACGAACCAGCGGCGTGTCACCACACAGAATCAGCACGCGCTCCGAGCTCACCTGCGAAAGGCCGATGCGCGCGGCATCACCCGTACCGCGCGGCGGATCTTGCACCACCGTGACGATGCGCTCGCCGAACTCCCGCTTCAGTGAGTCGTCGATCTCCCGCCTGCCACTGGTCACGACCACCGCGCGCTCCACGCCTGCCTCGAAGGCGGCGCGCACGGCGTAGTGAACCAGGGGACGGCCCGCAATCGGGTGCATCACCTTGGGCAGCGGGCTTTTCATGCGCGTTCCAAGGCCAGCGGCGAGAATCACGGCAGTGAGGCGGGACATGGTTATCCACTCCCATACGCGCGCTGAAAATGCCAGATCGTGGCATTTGAATTGCAACTTTGAAACTCTGCCGCGGAGACCGCCCCGCGCTCTAGAATTAGGGCGCGCCCTGGTCGGCGGGCACTGCTACCGCAGCGCCGTTCGTCGCCGAAGGCGTTTCCGAGACATCAGCTGTCGGCGCGTCGAGCGCGGGCTCCAGTGGCAGGAGCGTGCCGCTCGCCAGAGAATCCGTATCCAGGTCGTCTTTGTGCGGCGTCACGGCCCGGCCGCGGTCGACATAGACGACGATGCTCTCGCCGGAGTGCAGCTTGTCCGTGCGCGAGCGGCGATTGACGCGCTCCATGCTGCCCACGGTCATGCCGTAACGCTTGCCGAGCGTGGCTAGCGTGTCGTTCTCGCGGGCGCCGACGACCACGCGCTTCCTACCGTTTTGGCCCTCGAAATAGTCGTAAAATTCCGACGTACCTGCGACTAAGACGTGCGTTTGAGAGGGCGTGATGGTGCGCGCAGAGAAATTCTTGTTCTTGTCGACGAAGAGTTGCAGCGCCATGCCCGACTGCAAGCGCGCGTTCTCGTCGAGCGCGTTCCATAACCCGAGGTCTGCCGTGCTGACCGCGAACACGTTGGCGACTCGCCCCAAGGTGTCGCCTTGCAAGACGCGATAGAAGAGCCGCGAACGCTCCGCATAGGCAAACTCGCGCGGCGGCACGACCACCACTTCGTCGTTTGGCTCGATCGCAGAGGTGCGCGCCGTGCGCGGCACGAGGAGCACAGTGCCCGAGGCCAGCACCTCTTTCGGCTCGACACGATTGATCGCGCGCAGGCGTGCTTCGCTCACGCCGTGCGCATTCGCGATTGACTCGACCGTGTCCCCAAACTTGCTGACGTACGTCTCGAGGGAGTCGTCGTCGCCTGAGACGCGCGCCAAGGCAGAAGTGCACAGCGAGCCCTTGCCGGCCGGCACGCGCACCCGCCAGCTCGGCTTCGCGCCCCCCGAGCTTGCCACCCAAGGTGGCGTGCGACCGGATAAATACCCTGGATTTAGCGCATCCACGCTGCTCTCCGGCACACCCGCGGCGCGCGCCACGTCCTCGAGCGAGACGCTCGGGCCGACCAGCACGACGTCGAAGCTCTCCGGTGCATCGCTGTCGACGGTGTCGAGCCCGAACGCCTTCTTGTTGTTCATCACGATCGCGAGCGCGAAGATCTTGGGCACGTACAGCGTCGTTTCCCAAGGGATGCCGGCTTCGTAGCGCACGAGCTCCCAGAAGTCGTTGCTGTTGAACTTGCGGATTGAACGCGCAAGCCCGCCGTAGCCCATGTTGTACGAGGCGATCGCCAGCTCCCAGCTGCCGAAGCGGCGATACAAATCACTCAAGTAGCGGCCTGCGGCTTCGGTGGAGCGCTCGGGATCCAAGCGCTCATCGACCCAGCGATCCACCGTGAGACCATAAGTGCGCCCCGCGTCGGGCATGAATTGCCACAACCCGGCGGCACCCGCAGGCGAAGTGATGGTCGGATTGTGACCGCTCTCGATCATCGACAGCCAAACCAGATCCGTCGGCACGCCCGCGCGCGAGAGCACTGCGCGCATCGCCGACGTGTAACGTCCGCTCTTCTTCGCCCACACCCGCGCGATCGATTTTCCGCTCGGGCTATCGCGATAGAACCGCAAGTACTTGATGACGAACTCGTCCTTCACGACGGGCAGGTTCGGCATCGTTAAGCTCTTCAGCCAGGCCGCGTCAGGCGCACCGTCGAGCGCGTCGTGGGGCGGGCCGCTTGGACGCAGCGTCGGCGCGCCTTGCGTAATCACCTCCGGGCCGCCATTGCCGATAGCTTCCGGCAAGTCCCAGGACCAGCCCGGCTCAACGCCAGTCAGCGGGCGCGGAAACAGCACGCGTTCGGCGGCCTTGAGCGAACGGAGCTCGGGGTCGTCTTTGCCAGCTCGCAGATCTTCGTCCGTCAGACCG
>DATCFJ010000400.1:0-4883 GCA_036509605.1 Polyangiaceae bacterium
CTTCGTCGAAAATCTGCACATGCCACTGGCCGCGCACGCCTGGCTTTCGGGGACAGGCGCTGCGTTCTCCACCGCCCGTCGAACCTTCAAACGAAAGACTTGCCTGATTTTTCGATGCTCGAATGGCGCCAGCGATTGTCAGGGCGTCGCCGCGCTCGTTCAACGAGCTCTCGGACTAGCCAGCTCAATCATCGCTTCAGCAACCACGGCGGCGGCCGTACCTTGAGCTGTCCTACACAACGAGGAACACCCATGCGTATTCAGCCCACTTCCAACCAACAAGTCCAAGTCGAACGCAAGCCCGCGCCAGCGGCCAAGGAGGCTCCCGCTCCGCAGCAAGCCGCTGCTACGATCAACATTTCGCAGGCAGCGCTGCAGGCGGCCGCCAGTAAGGGCGACGCAGACGGCGACGGGGACGGCCGATAGCCAGTCAACCATGCCAGTGGCGACGGTTTCCGATGAGGTGCGAAGCGGAAACCGTCGCCACGGGCCGCCGCCCCGGACGAAAGCGTCGACTTCGCTTGATGAGCTCGAACCATGCCACGCTGAGGACGCCCGCACCTCCACTTGCACTTTGGCATCGACGTAGAGCGTCGCGCAGCGCGTCGCGCAACGTTCCTCGCTGCAGCTCAGTGGTGGCTCGCCTGGACGACGTGCTCGGCCGAGCCACGGCCGCCGAGGGCTTGACCGCCACAGAGGCTCTGCGCCTGCTGCGCGAACACGGGCCGAACGCCTTGCCTGAGGTCACGCCAACTCCGCTTTGGTTGCGCTTCGTCCGGCAATTTCTGAATCCGTTGATCTCGCGACGACTCAGCCCTGCTTCCACTTGATGTTGCAGCCGATGCTCGGGATCTGGTCGACTGACGGAGCAACGCCGGAGAGCAACGCAAGGACGGCCGCACGCGCATCGCGACCTGTAACGGGCACGTCATTGCCGGGGCGTGCACCATCGAATTGACCGCGATAGGCGAGCTTCCCGCTCGCGTCGAAAATATACAGATCTGGAGTGCAAGCGGCGTCGAACGCGCGCGCGACCGACTGCGACTCGTCATAGAGGTACGGGAACACGTAGCCGGCCTCCTTGGCTTCCACGGCCATGGCCGGAGGCGCGTCCGCGGGGTAAGCGACGGCGTCATTCGAGCTCACGGCCACCAGGCGCGCCCCACGCTGTTCGCAGAAGCGCCCAAAGTCCGCGATGCCCGAGCGAATGTGCTTCACGAACGGGCAGTGATTGCAGATGAAGAACACCACAGAGGGCTTGCCCACGAGCGTGCTCGAATCAAACAGCTTTCCGCTCACGGTGTCGGGCAGCGAGAAGTCCGGGATCTGAGTGCCCAGCGCGAGCATGCGAGAGGGGGTTCGTGCCATGGGCTGAAAACGTTCACGCCGGAAGCAGTGGGCGTCAACTCGGTCTTCGCGACCTTGCAGGGGAACGGCTACTGGCTACTGGCTACTGGCTACTGGCTACTGAACTTTGCTCGGCAAGCGAGCGAACGCCTCGAAGTCGCCGCGCTGATACAAGAACGCGTAGGCCGCGCGGCTCGACAGAACCCGCTTGATGTAGCGGCGAGTCTCGACGAACGGGATCAGCTCCACCCAGATGTCGAAGTCGGCGTTGGGGCGTTCGCGTAGCCAACGCTTCGGGTTATTGGGACCCGCGTTGTACGCCGGGATGGCCAGCAGCGCGTTCTCCGGGAACAATGCCGCATATTTCGCAAGCACGCTCGCGCCCAGCGCGACGTTGACGCTCGGGCGCTTCAGCGAGGCGCGGTCGAACGGCAGCCCCAGCGGGCGAGCCATGGTCTTCGCCGTCGGTACGATCAGCTGCATCAAGCCGTAGGCGTCAGCCGGACTTTCAGCGTCCGGATCGAACGCCGATTCTTCACGCATGATGGCGTAGATCAGCGCGGGGTTCTGGCCGGTTCGCTTCGACTCCCGCTGCACGATGTCCTGATACGGCGATGGAAACGCCAGCTTCCAAGCGTCTATCCAGGCGTCAGCCGGCCAGCTCGAAGGCGATCCGGATAGCGCGCGCCGCGCCGCCGCGTGTGACAGCTTGGTCGACCCGGCCTCTGCATACAGCTTGGACAGCCCCCACAAGATCTCGGGGCGGGAGCTCTCTGCCAGTCCGAGCGCGTCGAGCTCGCGCGCGCCGTCATCCAGATCTCCGACGCCGAAGAGCTCCAAGGCCCGCGCAAACCCTGGCCCAGAAAACTCCGGACGCTTCGTGACCACCACGGGCGCGCTGGGCACCGCAGCCAGAGCCGACGCCAGCGCAGCCTGCGCGCGCGTAGCGTCGGCCGAGGCGAGCGCGCTATACGCGCTCAGCATGTAATAACTAAATGGCAGATCGCGAATCAGCATTTCGTATTGGGTGAGCGCGGGCTCGCGTTCGCCGATCGCGGCCAAGGCGCGGGCGTGGAAGTAGCGTTCTCGGCCAGCAAAGTCTGCGGCGCGCGCCCCGGTGCTGAACTTGTTGTCGAGCACGCGCTCCAGTACGCGCGCGGCACCCTGAAAATCCTGCTTGTCGAGCCGCCGCAATGCGAGCCGAAACGAACCCTCGACGACCATGTCACCGTCCGGGTAATCGTCGGGCAGGGAGGTCAGAAGATCGGTGAAGCGCGCCTCGACACCTGCCTCGAGATAGGAAAGTGCGCCGTAGTAGCGAGCGTCGTCGGCGAGCGAATTCGTGGGCGCGTCTTGCTCGAGCGCGGCGAAGCGCTTCACGGCCAGCATGTGCTGGCCGTCACTCGCCGCGGCCTTCCCGGCCATGAATTGGGCGCGTGCGCGTAAATCGGCGTCGCTGCACTGATTGAGCAATGCCTCGAAAACGTCGCCCGCGCGGTCGTACGCGCGCGTGGAGACCAGCGCCTTGCCGAGCAGAAACTGCAGCTCGCAACCCACGCCACCCTTGTGCTCTGCCTCCGGCAAAGCGCTCAGAGTTTCGTCGGCCGATGCTCGCGCGTCACTGAAGCGCCGCGCGTCGAACAGCGCGCGAGCTTGCTCCAGGCGATCCGCTGCGCTGCGCTGCGCATGCTCGCTGCGCAGCGCCTCGGGCAGCGCGGCCAGCGCGCGCGCTTCGAGCGCTTGAGCAGCAGTCAGCGTAGCCCGCGGCGCATTGGGTTGATTCTGAATCTGTCGAGACAGGTCGAGCGCTTGCACGAGCTCACTCGAGTGATCGACGTTACCCGGCGCGCTTGGATCCACGAGCGTCGTTGCAAGCCGCAGCGCGTAGTCGGTGCGATCACTGCTCGCCGGCGTGACAGCGAGCACATGCCCGTAAGCGGCGATGGCCGCCGCGCGGTCGCCCCTCAAGCGCGCCGCGTCGGCGAGCACCGGCCATTTGAGCCGCGCCACGGGCTCGTCTTCTGGAACGCCAGCCAGCCGCGCTTCGACCTCCTTCGCTCGACCGAGCGCCAGCAGCATGCGCGCTTCAGCAACGCGCGCGTAGTTGGTCAGCTCAGAGGTCCCCGCGCTAACTCGCGCATAGGCGGCCAGCGCGGGCGCGAATTGCGACCCCTGCTCGTACAGACGCGCCAACAAAAAATCGTAACGAAATCGCTGCTCGGGCGGCGCGGGAGATTTCTCGAGCTGGTTTTCCAGCTCGCGCGCCGCCGCGACCGGCGTGCCCGCGTCGAGTGCCGAAGACACGGCCGACAAGCTCGGCAGCGTCAACAGCGGGCGAAAGTCACTCAGCGAGAATACGGCGCTGGGCACCGGTGGCGACGCCGAAGGCGCCGGCGCGACGCGAAACGGCGGAGCCTTCGCCTTTGGCCCTTCTGGAACCTGTCGGGCTTCGCAGTACACCAGCAATGCCGCGAGCGGCAGCGCGGCCCATGCTAACTTTCGTGGCGACATCAGCCACGACGCGGCGGGTAGTGGCCGGCGGTCCATTGCTCTTCCGCGGCTTCTTCTTCGGAACGCTCGCGGGCAGCATTTCGTTCCGCCTGCCAATCACCGCGATGCGTATCGATGATCCTGGCTTCGTTGCTCACCGCGCCGAGCTGACGCCGCGCCTGGGTCTCGGCAACGACTTCAGAGGCGCGCACCTCGCGAGCGCGCTCTTCGCGCTCGGCCTTCAGCTTCAGTTCCGCGTCCGCGCCTTTTCGCCAATCCCCGACGGTGGCAAGCTCACCCGCACGCACTAACCCGTCGCTCAAGCGCACCTGCTCGGCGTGAGACAGCAGGTCGATCGCGTGCGCGGTCCTCGCGCGCTCCGCCTCGGCGCCCGCCTCATCCCGCTTGGCCTGCGCGGTGCGGGCCGCACGTTCGCTAACTACCGCCGCCTGCTGGTCGACGCGCTTCTGGCGCAGCCAGTGCAAAGCCTCGAACGGATAGCGGTGTCGCACGCGGGCCAGTGTAGCAAAGCCCGAGGCAGGCGAGCGTTGCTCGCCAATACCCGAGAACTATTGAATATTATTCGCCTTCAGCGGAACGCGAGTGCCATTCCTGCAGGCTCTTTACCAGCTCGCCGCGCTTGGCCAGGAGCGAGCTGACCTCCAACGCGTCAACGGCTGCGGCGCCAGCCGCCATGGTCGTGAAGTAAGGCACGTTGGAGAGCAGCGCGTTGCGGCGAATCGAATAGCTGTCGGCAATCGCCTTGGCGCCCTGCGTGGTGTTGATTACGAGCTGCACGCGCGCGTCGTGAATCGCGTCCACCACGTGCGGCGAGCCCTCGAGCACTTTATTCACGCGCTCGACCGGAATGCGTGAGCGAGCAATCGCGGTCGCGGTGCCGCCCGTAGCCATGATCTTGAAGCCGAGATTGCGTAGTCGGCGTGCGACCTGACAGGCGATCTCTTTGTCGTCGTCTTTGACGCTGATGAAGGCGACCCCATGGTCCGGCAGCCGCACGCCGGACGCGGCTAGCGATTTGCTGAACG
>DATCFJ010000401.1:0-13493 GCA_036509605.1 Polyangiaceae bacterium
CGCGGTGCGCGACTTCCGCAGCGAGCGAGCCTCTCCGCCGGTCTACGCGACATTCCTGCAGGCTTGGCAGGCACAACTCGGCGCGCTGGAGTCGATTCCGCGCATGGTCGTGACTCGCCGAGCCGGCATGCACGGGGCTCAGGAGACCCTCGAGGAGCTGGGCGGCATGCTCGGCCTGACTCGCGAGCGGGTGCGTCAAATCGAGGTGCGCGTGGTCGAGCGCCTTGCGGAGCGCTCACGCTGGCGACGGTCGGTTGAAGCGAACCTCGCCACCGCGTTTGGTTCGGCTCGGGCGCTCCCGCTCGACCTTCTGGCTCAGGACCCCTGGTGGGCAGGCATCGACCAACAAGAGCATCTGCTCGACTACGTGGTGCGGCGCATCTTCGAAGATCAGCTCTTTGTCCTCGAGGCGCCGAGCGGTAGGCGCTACCTCACCAAATTCGGACCGAGTGACTTCGTCGCGCGCCTCGAAAGCGCCAAGACGCGCGTGGCCAAGCTCGAGTATCCGGTCGAGATCAGCGTGATCGACGCCATCTTGCACAACGAGGCAGATCCGCTCGATCCGGTGCTCTTCGCGGAGCTTCAGCGAGCCGTTGACGAGCTCTTGCACCGCGACGCCGCCAATCCAAACCTCGCGCTGGGCTATGGGCGTTACCGGTACGATGAGGTGCTCGCGTTCCTCAACGGACAGCCGGAGCCTGTTCGCGTCGAGGTGATCGAGGAAAAGTTTGGGCGCGGCGGCCTCCCCGAGGAAATCCTGTATTTCAAGCGAGGGCTCGTCGGCCTCAAGCGTCACTTTCCCGACTTCGACGACTGGAGCCAGCGGCTCGTACCGGCGGCGTTGGAGGTCATGCAAGAGCGCCCGGCGGGCCGGCAGTGGCTAGTGCCCGAAATTCACGACGCCCTCCGCGAGCGCGGACTGGTTCCCGAATGGCTCGGGCACTGGCACCTTGCCAGCGTGCTGCGACTGAGCGACCAGGTCGACTACTTGGGCCGCCTGCGCGTCGCGTTGAAAGACGGGGGTCAAGAACTGCGGCTCCAATACTTGGAGCTTCTGCAGGGCATCCTCGAGGCGGCGGGCGCGCCGCTCACCTTCGATGAGCTCCTGGTGCGAGCGCGGGTCCAGACTGATATTCCGGAAGCCACAGCCACCCTGCGGGTTGCCGCACCACCGTTCGTGCGACTCGACGACAGTCACATTGGCCTCGTCGAACGCGACATTCCGGGCGGCCCGCTCGCCGTCGCCGCCGCGATCGAGGCAGTGATCCGAGTCCTGAACGACACCCAGCTCGGCCTGACTCCGCATCAAGCGACCCGTATCGTCAACGCGCTGTCGCCCGTCCACGCGTCTTGGACGCGCCAGCTCGTCACTTCCGTACTTCGGAACGAAAGCAGCCTGCGCATCGATCGCACCAAGAACATCGGCCTCGACGAATGGGACGACGCGCGCTGCCCAACCCGCCCTGAGTTCATGCGCCGCGAGGTCCAGCAAGCGGGCGGGAGGCTCGCCCTGTCCGAGCTGTACGCCCGCATGGACAACTTCTACGGGCGCGCTCCCGATCGCGGGAGTTTGGGAGTGATGGCGCAGCAAGTCGGGCTCACCATCGTCGGGGAGTTCGTACTTCGTGCGCCCAGCGTCGCGCCGGAGTCGGCAGTTGAACGCGTCGCCATCAATCTGACAGGTGTCCCGGCCGAGCTGCGCGAGATGTTCCAAGATCTGGTTCACGAGCCCCTCTCCGACATTGCGACCCTGCGAACCCAGGTCAACCAGCATGTGGACGCCATGGCGGAGGCGTACCAAGTGAACGAATTCGTCGATCTCCCCGGCGCCCACATCTTGGCGCGACAGTGCCATTTTCTGCTGGATCGCTGGGGTTCTCTGCCACTCTCGGATCGTCATCTGGTGCACGCTGCGGTGCGCTACTTCATCAGCTGGGATGACGTCGAAAACGACCTGGACATTGGCGGCCTCGACGACGACAAGCAGATCATGAACGCGGTGCTTTCGTACCTGGGAATCGACGAGTCAAGCGATGGCGCTCTCGCGAGCTGAGCGGAAACCCGAGCGCGTGGTCTTCGCGCCCGGTGCACGAGTGGAGATCCGCGGCGAGGAGTGGATTGTCCGCAAAGCGGAGCAGACGTCCACCGGTGACACCGCCGTGCATGTCACCGGGCTGAGCGATCTCGTCCGCAATAAGAATTCAATCTTCTTGACCGATCTGGACAAGGAGATGCGCGTGCTCGAGCCGGAGGAAACCGAGCTCGTGCCCGATCCGTCGCCTGGCTATCGCCGCACGCGCCTGTATCTCGAAAGCCTGTTTCGCCAATCCCCCCCGACCGATGCACGTCTGTACCGGGGCCACCACGGCGCCATGGACGCGGCCGAGTATCAGTTGGTGCCGGCGGGCAAGGCGCTGGCGCAACCGCGCCCCCGCATTCTGATTGCGGACGGGGTAGGTCTCGGCAAGACGATCGAAGTCGGGGTGCTGTTGAGCGAGCTGATTCGCCGTGGCCGCGGCAGACGCATCTTGGTCGTGGCGCTCAAGAGCGTGCTCGAACAGTTCCAAGAAGAGCTTTGGGCGCGCTTCACCATCCCGCTCGTGCGGCTCGACTCGGTGGGCCTGGAGCGCGTGCAGCGCAAGATCCCCGCGAATCACAACCCTTTCTACTATTTCGACCGCGCCATCATCTCGATCGACACGCTCAAGAAAGACGAGAAATATCGGCGTTTCTTGGAAGCGTGTCACTGGGACGCGGTCGTGGTCGACGAGTGTCAGCACGTCGCGGTGCGTGGGCGCGGAGGAGCCGCTCAGCGCTCGCAACGCGCCAAGCTCGCAGGCCTGCTGGCTCGCACCTCCGAGGCCCTGATTCTAACCAGCGCCACCCCGCACGATGGCAAGAAGGAGAGCTTCGCCAGCTTGATGAACTTGCTCGAGCCGACGGCGATCGCCGACGACCGCGAGTACACGGCGGAAGACGTATCGGGGTTGTTCGTGCGCCGCTTCAAAAAGGACGTGCAAGGTCAGGTTCAGGGCTCGTTCCGCGAGCGCGCGATCCACCCCGAACACGTCGACGCGGGTGCTGAAGAAGACGCGGTGTTCGAGCTACTGCAAGCAGCCAAATTTCGCACGATTCAGCCCCGACGCCGTAAGCTGCCCGGGCAAGACGAGGCTCCGACGGACGCGCCCGTCGGAGGAGGCGGGATCCTCTTCCGCACGCTGCTGCTGAAATCCTTCCTTTCCTCTCCCGAAGCCTTGATTGCCACGCTCGGTGAGCGACTCAAGCACAAGCGACTCTCGAACACGGCAGGCGGCGAGCTGGACCCCGATGCCAAGCACGACGTGGAGCTGCTGACTCGCATTCGCACCGCCGCCGAGAAGGTCAGCGCCAAGAAGAACTCCAAGCTGGCTCGTCTGGTCGCGCTGCTGACCGCGATGGGCGTCACGCACGACGGTTCGGAACGGGTTGTCATCTTCAGCGAACGCATCCCGACGCTTGAGCTGTTGCGGGAGCACCTATGCAAGGCCCTGAAGCTCGGAGCTGATGAGGTTCAGGTATTTCACGGCACCCTCGATGACCAAGAACAGCAAAAGCTAGTCAAAGCCTTCGGTAGCGAAAAGAGCGCCGTGCGCATCCTACTCGCCAGCGACGCCGCCAGTGAAGGCATCAATCTGCACCATTTTTGCCATCGCTTGGTGCACTACGACATCCCGTGGTCGCTGATCACGCTGGAGCAGCGCAACGGCCGCATCGATCGCTACGGTCAAGCACACGTGCCCGAGCTGCACTACCTGCTGAGCCGCCCCTCCAACGCCGAGCTGCGCGGCGACTTACGGGTCATCGACGTACTGGTCGAGAAGGAAGAGGCTGCGCACAAGAACCTGGGTGACGCGCGCTGGCTCTTGAACTTGCACGACGCCGAGGCCGAGGAAGACCGCATCGCGGAGGGCATCAGTCAGAGGGAAGCGCCGGAGGCGATCTTGCCCGATCCAGAGCCCTCCACCGACTTTCTGGCGGCACTCATGAACATGTGGGGCACTGGTAACGAGGCGACCGGCGGCACAGAGACCCTGGCTGCAGCTAGCGCAAAGAAGGCCGAAAAAAGCCGCACCACTACCTCGTGGCTCGGCGACGGCATCGCGCCCAACGCCACGGCGCCCCAGAAACCTCCGAACCGCTGCGCCTGTTCTCGACCGATCTGGAGTTCGCTGAGGAGGCCTTCCAAGAGTTGCTCGACAACCAGCCAGCAGGGCTCAGCAAAGAAGCGCGCCTGGAAGCGCCGCAATGGGAGAAACACATCCAAGGCTTCACGCTCAAGGCGCCGCTTGACTTGCGCGAGCGCTACCGGTTTCTCCCCCCGGAGCTGCAGCAGAACGACAACTGGACCTTCAAGCTGACCAGCGATCGCGCCCTGGTGCAAAAGGCGCTCGCCAAGAGCCGTCAGAGCGCCGATGCCTGGCCAGAGTATGAGCTGTTTTGGGAGCAGCACCCGATCGCCGAATGGCTGAATGATCGCATGGCGGCTCACTTCCGTCGCCACGAAGCGCCGGTTCTGCTGGCTCATCGTGGGCTCGAGCCGGGTGAAGCAGCGTTCGTGTTTCAGGGCGTGCTCTCGAACCAGCGCAGTCAACCCATGCTGGCGGAATGGTTCGCCGTGCGCTTCCCGAAAGAAGGCCTCCCCAGGATCGAAGGCCTGGCGGAGTTGGTGAAACGAGCGGGGTTGGCTGAAATATTGGTCAATCCCGGCGCCGCCCCGGATGTCAGCCGGCCGATGTCGCTGCGCTCGAAGGCGGTGGAGCTGGCCAAGCAGCACATGGCCGAGAAGCGCGTTGAGCGCGCGGCGCGCCTCACCCCGCTATTGAAAGATGGGCACCGCAAACTGACCGATTGGGCCGACCGCAAATTGACCGAGCTGAAGGAACGCGAAGCATCGGCCACGAGTGACGGCAAGAAGCTGCGCAGTGACCTTGCTCAGCGTCTGGGTGAGCGCCGCCGCGAGGTCGAACAACAGCGCGAGCAACGCAAGACTTGGTTGACGCACACCATGAGCACCCTGGCCACGCCCTACCTACGCATCGCAGCCGTGCTGCTGGGTGAGCCCGAGCCCGTCAAGAAGGGCAAGCACTGATGGCCCTCGACATCTCCGGCATCGGCAACGTCGGCGAGTTCTTCTCGCAGCACTACCTCGACGCCCTGCTCGAAAAAGACCTCAAAGACACGCTGGCGCGCTGGGCCAACCGCAAGAAGGACGACAAGGTTCCCGCGCCGCAAGATCGCTTGGCACGCCTGGCAGACCCCTATTTTCGGCTGGCGGCACGCGCCGAAGGCGTGACTGATCCGAGCCAGCGCTTGGAGCTCTCAGAAGGCTTCCACGCCGATCTCCTGAGCGCGCTCGGCTACGAGCGAACGCCGAGCACAGTGCTACTCGACGACGATCGCATCCTGCCCGTGCTGTACGCCGAACAGCAGAACCAAAAGCCGTGGCTGTGGGTCGTCGAAGCGCCATTTCCGGTCAGCGACGACGACGCTGACCCTTTCGGGGAGTCACCGCTACCGAGGCAAATCGCACGCATCGACGTGACAGACGCGGACAACAGCCGAGAAGCGGAGCTCGCCACTGAATCCTGGCGGGAGCTATTCGACGGCCCCATCTTCCGCGCCGAGGAGCCGCCGCGCTGGGTGATCTTCGTGGCGGGCAGCGATGTCTTCTTGCTCGACCGCGACAAGTGGCACCAAGGAAAGTACCTCCACTTTCAATTGGGGCGCCTGCTTGGCTTGCGCGATCCGAAGGCGCTGCAGGCCACGGCCGGCCTATTGCATCGCGAGGTGCTGCTGCCCGAGGGCGGGCAGAGCCTGCTCGAAAAACTGGACGAAGAGAGCCATAAGCACGCGTTCGCGGTTTCCACGGATCTCAAGTTCGGTGCCCAGCAAGCCATCGAGCTGCTCGGCAACGAGGCCGTGCGCTACCGCCTCGAAGTCCAGAAGAAGAAGACCTACGACGACGAGCTGGACGTGCGCGAGCTGACTCGCGAATGCATCACCTACCTGTACCGCCTGTTGTTCCTGTTTTATGTGGAAGCGCGCGGTCCCGAGCTCGGCGTCGTGCCGATGCAGAGCGACGCCTTCCGTCTCGGCTACAGCCTGGAGAGCCTGCGAGATTTGGAGCTCGTCCCGCTCACCACCGACGAAGCCAGAAACGGCACGTTTCTCAGCGAGAGCCTGCGCCGGCTCTTCCACCTAGTGCAGCGCGGCCACGGTCTGGGACAGGGGCACTTGGCGATCCCCGATGCACCACCCGGCCAGAAAAACGAGCCAGCGACGCTCCACGAAACATTCCTGCTGCGCGGCTTACGCAGCCCGCTCTTCGACGAAGAACGCACGCCGATCTTGCGCGCGGTGAAGTTCAAGAATCAGACAATTCAAGAGGTGCTGCAGCTGCTCAGCCTGTCGCGCGAAGGCAAGGGCAAGGCGCGCGGCCGCATCAGCTATGCGCAGCTCGGCATCAACCAGCTGGGCGCCGTGTACGAAGGGCTGCTCAGTTACACCGGTTTCTTCGCGAGCGAAGAGCTGCACGAGGTGCGCGACGAACAGGAAATCACCGACGACAACGCGCGC
Organism: Polyangiaceae bacterium; assembly: GCA_036509605.1. GTDB lineage: Bacteria > Myxococcota_A > Polyangia > Polyangiales > Polyangiaceae > PMG-095. Next base: position 6,616 of record DATCFJ010000401.1, read on the forward strand.
ACCTACTTCGTGCCCGCCTCGAAGATCGAAGCGTACAAGAAAGCCGAGCTGGTCAAAGACGAACACGGTCGGCCACGCAAACACCCCAAAGGCGCCTTCCTATTCCGCCTATCAGGCCGCGACCGCGAACGCAGCGCCAGCTACTACACGCCGGAGGTGCTGACCCGCTGCCTCACCAAGTACACGCTGAAAGTCCGGCTGGGCGAGCCGCTATTGCCCGAAGACGACACGCCCGAGCTGCGCGCCCAGCGACTCAGCGCCGACGAGATCTTGAAGCTGACCATCTGCGAGCCCGCCATGGGCTCGGGCGCATTCTTGAACGAAGCCGTCTCGCAAGTGGCCGACAAATACCTAGAAAAGAAGCAAGAAGAGCTAGGAAAGACCATCCCAGCAGACGAGTACCAACGCGAATTCGCGAAAGTAAAGTACCACTTCGTCGTCCACAACACCTACGGCGTGGATCTGAATCCGCTCGCCGCCGAGCTAGGCAAGATCTCGCTCTGGCTGAACGTGCTGCAGCCCGACGTCGAAGCGCCGTATCTCGATCAACGGCTCGCGGTCGGCAACAGCTTGATCGGTGCGCGCCGTGAGGTGTTCGACAAGCACCTGCTCACGGCCAAAGGCAGCACCAGTGACAGCTGGCTGTCCACCGTCCCGGAGCGCGTGCCCCTGCGCGCCGCAGGAGCCGAGCCGGGCGATGATTTGCGCTTCACCGCGCGCCCGAAAGGTAGCGTTTATCACTTCCTCGTGCCCGACCAAGGGATGGTGGCGCACGCGGACGACGCGGTCGTCAAGGATCTGCGGAAAAACGAGTCCGAGAAGTTGCGCGCTTGGCGCAAAGCACAGACGCAAGTGTTCACGGATGGCGATGTTGCGCGGCTCGTCGCGATTTCAGATCGCATTGATGGCTTGTGGGAAGCGTGGGCGGAAGAACGCGTGGAGCGGCAGAGGCTGCTGCGGCAACCGATCCAGCTTTGGGGTCAACCGACTGACGAGCAGCTGAAAGCCGGCGCGCGCACGGGCGAAGAAACCCCGCGATTTCTGAGCGTTGAAGAGGCCGAGGAGCGGATCCGGGGGCGAGAGCGGCCGATGGCGAGCGGGGCAAGGCTTAAGCTCGCCATGGACTACTGGTGCGCGCTTTGGTTTTGGCCCGTCTTGGCGGCGGACTCGGCGCCCACGCGCGACGAGTGGCTGAACGACGTCGACGTGATCCTCGAGGGCGGCGAGGACGCGCTTCGCAGGTTGGGTGGCCGCGCTGAAGAGCGGCTTGATGTCGTGCGCAGCGTTGCCGGCGAGCAGCGGTTCTTTCACTGGCAGCTGGCGTTTGCCGAGGTGTTCGCACAGCGCGGGGGCATGGATGTGTTCTTGGGGAACCCGCCCTGGGTAAAAGTCGTGTGGGAGGAAGCTGGCGTCCTAGGCGACCTTGACCCACTCATGAATCTCCGTCGATTGAGCGCGAAAGCAGTAGGAGACCTCCGCAAGGCCGCGCTGGCGTCGGGGGACGCTTCGCCCGTTTACCTCGCGGAACTTTCGGGAACGCAAGCGATTGGGGCCTTCCTCGGGAGCCGAACCACCTACCCACTTCTCCAGGGTATCCGCAACAATCTGTATAAGTGCTTTATTGAGGAAACATTTTGGCTATCAGCGCCCTTGGGCTCAATCGGGCTCCTTCACCCGGAAGGAACGTACGACGATCCAAACGGGGGTCGCGCTCGAAGCGCGATATATGAGCGGCTCCGCCTTCATGCGCAATTTGTGAACGAGCGAGATCTGTTTCCTGAGATTCACAACCTCGTCCGCTACTCGATCAATGTATATGGACCAAAGAATCCACCGAATTTTCTCAGCCTGTCTGGCATGTTCGTCCCCGAAACGATCGACCAATCAATCACGCACGACGGCGCAGGCGAAGTTCCCGGGATTAAGAACCACGACGGGGACTGGGACTTACGCGGCCACCGTTCGCGTGTGGTGCGAATTACACAAGACGCGTTGGCGACGTTCGCCAAGCTCTATGACACCCCGGGTACGCCGGCGAGCCAAGCTCGCCTGCCGGTGCTCCACAGCGAAGAACTGCTTGACGTACTGAAAGCGTTCGAAAAGCCCCAGCGACTCGGCGCACCCGGCAACATGTGGGGCACGACCAGGGAGTGGAATGAAACGGATCGTACACTTGACGGGACCATCAAAGCTCAGCCGGCTCATCCTGTTTCCACTGAAACAATGATTGTAATGGGGCCGATGTTCACTGTCGGGACTCCATTTTACAAGGAACCGAACCCCGAGTGCAGGAACAACAAGGACTACTCCTTTCTAGACCTTTGCTTCTTGCCCGATGACTTCCTTCCTCGATGCAAGTACGTACCCGCTGTTGCGCTCGACGAGTATCGTCGTCGACTGCCACATTGGAACGGCACTGCGCTGCCGGAATACTATCGACACGCACACCGACGAATGCTGGCCCCCGCTAACGAGCGAACTTTCATACCCACGATACTGCCGAAAGGCACAATGGGTAGCGGCAGCGTGTTCACCATAGCTTTTGCAAGCTGCCAGGATCTTTTGAAGTTCTCAGGCCTCGTGAGCTCACTAGCCGTGGATTTCTTCGTTCGTAGTACCGGAAAGACCGACGCGATGGTGGAGCTAGCACAGGCACTTCCATTCATCGGCACTGTTTCGAGCGGCACGGTCCACCGCGCCCTCCGCCTCAACTGCCTCACCACGCACTACGCCGATCTGTGGCAAGAAGTCGCGACCCAGGACATCGCAAGCGACGGCTTCGCCAAACACGACCCGCGACTCCCCTCCTGGTCACACCTCTCGCCGAAGTGGTCCCGCGACTCCGCGCTGCGCACTCCGTACGAGCGCCGCCAAGCGTTGGTCGAGCTCGACGCGCTCGCGGCGCTGAGCCTGGGCCTGACGGTCGAGCAGCTCCAGCTCATCTACCGCGTCCAGTTCCCCGTGCTGCAGCAGTACGAGCGCGAAACCTACTACGACCAGCGCGGCAAAATCGTGTTCACCACCAACCGCGGCCTCTCCGGCGTCGGCCTCGACCGCAAGCAGTGGGAAGAAGTCCAAAATGCCCCCGCCGGCACCAAACTCCCCGATTGGGCCCACGACGCGGGCGGCTCCTTCATCCCACCCTTCGACTCCTGCGACCGCGAAGCTGACATGGCTCAGGCCTATCACCACTTCGCCGAGAAGCTCGGCATTCAGGCGAAAGCGTAATCGGCATGGGCTCGATCCTGTCTGCTCATTGCCCGTGCGGTCTCAGTGCGGAGGTCTCGTCCGGTTCGGGCATGCGCCCGGGCAGCGCGTGCTCCCCTGCGTGGTGCAAAGCTTGCAGACACTTGGTCACCGCTCGCGCTGAGCAAAAACGACCTCGTTGCTCGCAGTGTCGGGGACCGTTGCAGCTCGTGCAACCACCGGAGGCGACCGACTCGTCCCGGGACACTACTGAGGCTCCAATCACTTGCCCTCGTTGCGGCAAGCAAAGCCTGCGTTTCAGGGAATGCGGACTGTGGGATTGACGCAATTGGAGGACTCATGAACGCACCGCTCCCCGTATTCCTGACCGCGTACGACCCAGCGGAATTGCCTGGCGGCACAGTCGATCCGCTCGGCTTCACGGCGGGCTACTTGGCCCTCGCGGACTTGCTGTTTCCCGGCATGACCGCAGCAGCAGCGCAGGCCACCTATCTACCAATGTTGTGCGCGGGTCTGACCATCGCGCAGGCAGAGGGCGGGCTCGGTGCACTTTCGGCAACGGCGGCACGCAAGCGGCGCATCGACGTCGCGCTCCGGTTCGAGCGGCTCTGGGCTCTCGCGGCCGCGCTCCAAGGGCCGACCCAGAGTCCAGACGACGAGGCAGAGGCCACCCCGCCCGGAGAATCGAAGACAGCGGGACTTCGGGGCATTACCTACGTCGCACGCCAGGCCGAACGGCTCACCCAAGCGGGAGCCAAAGAGACCGCGAGCGAGTTCGCGTTGCTGGCCCAGCAGTACCGCTACGGAGCCTTCGGCATCTACGGCGGGGTAGCCGAGCAGCTACGCCTGCTCGAGAAGTCCACCTTTGCTCCCACGCCCGGCTTCGGCGACACGATCGGGCAAGGCTTTCTCAATACTACGACCGAGAGTGGCCAGCCCAAGGAGCTCATTCGCGCTTGCCTCGACGCTACGGGCACCGTGCGCTTGAGCACGCTCAAAGCCTGGGGCGCGAAGGCGCACCCCGGGGCGCCGCTGACCGGAGCCGCGCAGAAGCTTCTCAGCGAAGCGGCCTTCCAGAATGTCGAGCGTGCGCGAACGCTCGAGCTGGTCGAACGTGTCGCCAGAAAGCGGGCGGCGGATGATGGGACGGGCAGCCTATTCGAGGCATGCGCCGAACAAGCTACCGAGAGGGAGGGCGCTGAACTCTGCGTGGCCCTGCACGCAGCGCTCGCTTACGACAATTTCCTGCGCAATTTCACGCTGATTTTTGAGCGAACCCTGTGGCTCTGTCGCAAGCGGAGCGACGCGGAACAGTCGGCGGAGGTCTTTCGCAATGACGTGATCATCGAGGCGTGCGGCACCCTGGGTGAACGCGCCGCTGCCCTCCTCGCGGCGTCCGAGCGGCTCTTCTCACTCGGCAAGGGCGAGCTAAGGCAACGCGGCCGCGGCATCCTCGACATCGCTCGGCTTGCGCACAGCACAACCGACGTTCCATCGCTCGTTCGCTTGGTGCTCAAGCGCCACGCGGAGATCCAACGCGGCAAGTTCGATCAGGGGCGCCCAAAACAAGCCTGGATTGAGGAATGCTGCTCAGAATTCGTGCTCACGAGCAGCCGCATCGGCATTCGCTCCGGTGAACCAACCGCCCCCGAAGACGTCCGTGGGCCCGACTGGCGCTTCGGCTCTGCCGTCAGCCTGCTCACGGTCACGGGGCGCCTGACCCCGAAGGCGGCACCGTGAACGACGCCGCCCAACGCCGCCTAGTGGATCGCTTGCGTCCCGACACCTCACGCACGGGGAAGGTCCGGCGACTGCTCGCCACTACGCACAACCTCCAGGCCGATTTCTTCGACAGCGACTTTTTGTGCACGGCGCTATCGATCTCCCAAGCCGACTTCGCGGGGCATTCGGGACAGCTCGCATTGCAACGAAAGCTCGCCGAGCTTGACTACTGCGGGGTGCTTTGCGAGGCGCGTGCCTACGAACAGCGACCTAGCCTGCGCACGGTGGTCCACCCGGTGACGCTCCGCGGAGCCTGTCTCCACGCCAAGCTGGTCGTCGTCGAGTACGAGCACGCGGTGCGCCTCTTGGTCGGCTCTGCGAACTTGACCGAGAACGGGTACCGCGAGAATCGCGAGGTTTGTGGCGAGCACCTCGCTCATCACGATCAGCCGCAGAAGCTCGCGCAAGCGGCGGCGATTTTGCGCGGGGCTCGCGAAACGCTGACTATCTTCGCGGCACGGGCGCCGGGATTTTTGAGCGAGCTCGACGCGGTGCTCACGCGCCTCGGCGCCTGGGCGCCGAATGCCGAACCCGAAACTTCGCCGGTGGCTTGGTCAGACGGAGGTCACCCACTTTGGCGCACGGTCATCGACCGCTGGCCCGCGGGCAAGCGCGTGGAACGGCTGTGCGTCGTCAGCCCCTTCTGGAGTGAGGACGGATCGAGCCACACGCCGCTCCGCCGCCTGCTCGGCGAGCTGCGAGAGCGCGACGCGCTGGCACCGCGCTGCACCATTGAGCTGTTCGTGGAGAGCGAACCACTTCCAAGTGGCGGTTTTCGGGCGAAAAAGCCGCCGGTCATTTACTACGCGGATTTCCCGGAAGTGTCGATCAGAGCGCTGCCAGTCGACCCGAAGGTTGCGGCAGCGGATCTCGATCTGAAGTTCGACCTCACCACATTGCGTACGCTCCACGCCAAAGTGCTGGTGCTCGCGGCCCGCGATCGAGCCCTGGCCTACGCCGGCTCCGGCAACTTCACACGCAACGGCTTTGGCTTCCGGGGCACTGCTAGCAATGGGACCAACGCGCCAGCCAACATCGAAGCCGGCTGGCTCTTCGAGCTCGCGCCCAAGGACATCGCCACTCTCCTGCCTGCAGCGGCGAATGCTGGCCAGATTGTCCTTTCCCAGCCGGGGCCAGGCGCAGTCGCCCCGAGCGAAGAGGACGCGGAAGAGGCCGGATTCTGGCCCGAACCATTGCTGTCAGCCGAGCTGACTCCGTCGACCGACGCAGCGGTGCTCGAGTTGACGACCCGCTGGGCCGAAGAGACACCCAGCGGATGGCAGGTCTTCGTGGGGAGTCCGGCGGTGGCCGTCGAGGGCTCCAATCCGCCGCTGTTCACGACAGCCGGCGGCTCCTGCAGCGTCGTGACGCCACTCTCGGCCGCCACTCTGCAGATGCTGCTGCGTGAGCGGCACATCGTGGTCGTCGCCCCAGAGGGCGCTGCGACGTTCCCAGTGAACGTCGCGGCGGGTGACGCGAGGCATCGGCTTCCGCTCTCCCCGGCCGGCGCGAAGCCCGGCGAGAGTGATCTCCTCGCGTACTACCAAGGGCGAATCACGTTCGATGATCTCTATCCGGACCCCGACGGTGGCACGCCCGGTGATGGAAAAGCCACCGGAGACCCGCGCGCCGCGCAAAGCGTCGACAAGAGCCGGATCCAAGCCTATCAAATTCGCGCCTTCGTCGATGCGCTGCCGGGAATTCGCAGCGAGCTGCTCAAGGCTTGCGGGTCACAGGGCGCGCTTTATCAGGCTTTCCTCGGGGAAGTCAGCCCAGTCGCGCTCGCCCAGCACGTGCTGCAGCAAGTCGCGCAAGGCAGTCGTTCGGTCACTGCCGCAGCGTTCCAATTGGTTGAGCTGCTCACGCTGCTCCGCTCAGTTACAACCCAA
>DATCFJ010000402.1:0-4069 GCA_036509605.1 Polyangiaceae bacterium
GCTACTTGCAGGTGACACGCGCCCGCGGCCAAGCTCGACGAGCGTGTCAAAGTACCCGCGCACAGGAGTGCTGGATGCCGACGAAGAGCAAGTCCAGGTAAAGGAACCTGCCGGGCGCCGGAGCGAGCCCCCGAGAGCAAACCCAGCCTGGCGGTGCTTGCGCTGACCGGCTGCAGCTTCTTCCCTTCCGCCGTGTTCGCGCGGCGGCCCCATTGAAGCTCCGGCCTGGGATCGGCCCGATCTCTTTCCGCTAACACCCTTCCGCCGTGTTCACGCGGCGGCCCCATTGAAGCCGAACGCGCGGGCAGTACGATGCAAGCGGTTCGCTCCATTCCGCCGTGTTCACGCTGCCGCCCCATTGAAGCGGCTTCGCAGCGAGGCGTGAGTAGCCAGCAGGGTCACCAATGACCGGTCAGCGTAGTGCCGGCGGCAATCCTGTGCGTGCCGTCTCCAAGGGTGTCGGGAATGAAGGCCGAAAAAAGGATGGAGAACTCGCCGAAGCGAGCGCCGAGTCCGGCGCCCAGAGCCCAGCGGGTCACACTTTGGGTATAGCGGGTGCTAGCATAGTAGCGAAGATCCTGAAGTAGCCCGAAGTACCCGAAGCGCCAAGGCTCTAGCCAAAGCGCGACCGGCGCAGACACGGCCACGGCCGCCAAACACTCGTCGTAAAACTGCTCGGATGTCACTGCTACGAACCCCGTAGTGTCCGGAAACTCGTAGCGAGCCCCGCTTCGGCCAAGATGGCCGCGACCGTGGTGCGACCGATCTCGATCTTCATGCCTCGCAGCGCATCTCTGATCTTGGTGTAGCCCCAGCCGATGTCTTCTTTGGCGAGTCGAAGCACGAGCTCGCGCAATTCGTACGGCTTGCGCGGCCTGCCCGGGCCGCGCGCTATCGAGCCATCGTACCGTTTCGCGGTAAGCTCGCGAAACCACTTCAGGATTGTCGCCGGTCGGACAAGCTGGCAGCAGCCTCGGCGTTCGTCTGGAGTCAGTACCCGGCCCTTGAGGGCCAGGCGCTGCCGTTGCTCGACGGTGAAGGCGATCCGTTTCTTCCCGGTCGCGGCGAGCAGGGCCTCCCTGAGCACGCGCACTTCCTCTTGGACGTAGCCCAGCCTGCGCGCCATGCGTTCGTTGATCGCGTACGCGACCATGGCGATCAAGAACCGTAAGGTCACCGGCAACATCGGTGGCGAGCAACTGCTCACCGAGTCGCGCCATTTCCCAGCCTGTATTTCAGCTGGAATCATGCGAGAATGTTGCACGACGAGTTTCCGGACAATACGGGGTCTCCTGGAAGTGGAGAGTGCTCGACGCCTCAGGAGAACTTCAAACTTTAGCTTTTGAAATGAAGGGGCATTACCAGGGCATTCCGGGAGTAGTCGACGAAGATTTGTTCTTCTCGATCTGGCAATCAATGCCGTCCTTACCGGGCGCGGTTCGACCATCCGCGCGGAGCGGCCGAGTTTCACAAGCCACGCCCTTCGGCGTGGCACCGCAGCTGATCATTCGCGACAACGACAGCAAGTTCGGCGCCGACTTCCAGCGCGCCGCAAAGGACGCCGGCATGCGCGTTCTTCGGACGGCCGTGCGAGCTCCGCTCATGAACTCCGTGCGCGAAAGATTCCTTGGGAGCGTCCGCCGCGAGTGCCTCGATCACGTGATCATCCTGAGCGAGCGCCACCTCGAGCGAGTAGTCAGGGAGTGCTGCTTCCGCTACTTCAACCTCGCGCGGCCTCATCAGGGAATTCGGCAACGAGTTCCCGTGGAGCGCGTGCTCAAACCGCGAGCTGATCCTGCAAGTGTCGTCAGCGTACCGGTGCTCGGCGGGCTTCACCATGACTATCGCGCCGCAGCGTGACCCCGCGATGGGCGTGGTAGCCAAGACAGGCATTGGAGAGAACCCCAATACCTATCCTGTCTTTCCAGCCGTGAACAGCCCCGCGGTCTTGCCGACACTTGACCGCCAAGCAACGCTATTTGCAGCCCCAGCAACAGGCGAACGAGGCGTCGCGGCAGATGCCAATGCCGTTCGACGGGTTCAGGTCGCAGGAGGGGCGAGCGGGGGCCATTCTGATGCAATCGGCATCCGTGGTGCAGTTCGTCGTGCACAGGCAATGTTGAGTCGGCCCAGGTCCGAGACAGCAGTCGCATGTGGTATTGCCGGCGCAGCTTGCTTGCGGAGTGCACGAGTTGGTCATGCCGCCCGCGCCCGGCGCTCCTGCCCCAGAGGCACCCGCGGCGGCTGCACCGCCGGCATCGCCCAGGCCACCGGCACCACCGGCATTGCCGGCGCCGGCAACGCTCGAGCCGCCCGCGCGACCCGCACCACCCGCGCCCGCAGTAACTCCGGACCCACCGGTTCCGACTGAGCCGCTGGCCCCCGATGCACCTGCGGGCGTTCCGCCTGCGCCGGCGCTACCCGAGCCGGGATTCGTACTCGTCCCGGCGCACGCGGCGAGGGCCAGTGACGCGAGCCACGGGATCAGCACGAGATACGAACGCACAGCGGTTTGTTCGAGCATGGGCCGTCCCTCCGAATCGGTTCCAGTATGCCACGTGTCTCACGCCTTGGCACGCGAGAGCACAATTCGCGGGCAAACTAACGAGCTGCTGACGGCCAATCCGAACAGCCAGCGCGGCTCACAGCACGCCTCATAGCACGGCCAGTTCGCGTAGTTTCTCCCATGTTAACAACAGTTAGGTGGCCGTGCGTGCTGGTGTGCGGTTCGAAAGAATCGGTGGTCTCATTGGATTGCTCTTTCGGAGCCGGGGCTAAAGCAGATCGCATGCCGTAGACTCAAACCGCGCCCATGTGACGGTGTTCGGCGGTGGAGTGCGCATTTCTTGGGCGGGGCTCGACGCCACCGGCGCACCCGATCTCAGCAAACGCACGCAGCTCCCGCTCTCGAGGTCGAGACGAAGAGGAACGCGCTCACGATCGACGGCGCGGTGGTATTCAGCGCCGGAACGTCGAACCCTTCCGCTTCGATCACGTTTTCGGGCGAAGCGTCAGGCTACGTGAAGTTCGTGCTGGGTCCCGGGACGCACACGTTGCGGCGCGAGAGCTCTAATCACAGGGAGTACTGCTTCCGCTACTTCAACCTCGCGCGGCCTCATCACGGAATTCGGCAACGAGTTCCCGTGGAGCGCGTGCTCAAACCGCGAGCTGATCCTGCAAGCGTCGTCAGCGTACCGGTGCTCGGCGGGCTTCACCATGACTATCGCGCCGCAGCGTGACCCCGCGGATGGGCGTGGTAGCCAAGACAACCGCCGGAGGTGCGTCGTCGAGTAGCGCTGGAAGCGCGCCGGTCGACGCGGGCGTGCCGATGGACCCAGACGCGGGCTCGATCGTCGTCGGTCCTCGCCCGACATGCGGGGGCTCCGGCGCGGACACTGACAACTCGTGTGCCTCGCTCCAAGCGCTCGAGTTCGAAAACCCGGAGTTCACCTGGGAGTTCGGCGGGCTTGGCCAGGTGGTGGTCACGATCACGAACACCGGCTCCGGCATCGTGCCCTACCCGTGCTTCGGGCTCACGGTGGACCAACCCACCACGAATCTGCCGACGACGTTGGAACCGGATGTCTACGTGCTGAAGGCGGGCCAGTCCGGGCCGTACACCTCCGGTTCAGTTCGCGGGGCCAGTGCCGCATGGCACTGTTCTCCACTTCACGGTCTGGGTGGACTCCCTCAATGTCGGTTGCGCCGACGTCGGCGAGTTTTCCTTCACCGCGATCGCGATCTGACGGCCGCGCGAGCAGCGCGATCTCTCGCCAAGCGAGCCCGCGACAGCCCTGCCGTTTCATGGCAAACTCTCTCGCCATGGGGAACTGCACTCGAATCGGCGTGCTTCTGATAGTCGCTTTGGGCTTCGCCTTCGCGTGTAGCGGGGCGTCGAGCGATCGAGGTTCGGGCGCAGCGGCGGCGGGAGCGAGCTCCGAAGCGAGTGGCGGCGGCAACGCGAGTGGCGGCGGCAACGCGAGTGGCGGCGGCAACGCGAGTGGCGGCGGCAACGCGAGTGGCGGCGGCAACGCGAGTGGCGGCGGCAACGCGAGTGGCGGCGGCAACG
>DATCFJ010000403.1:0-4927 GCA_036509605.1 Polyangiaceae bacterium
GTGAGCGCTTCGGCGACGGGCGAAGCGTGCGCTGCGCAAGCAACGCCGAGCGCCCGCAGCCCCGCTAACAGGGCCTCGCTCGCACCCACGGTGAGCAAGCGTGCCTCGTTCGACTCTTCGCGACCGATGCTTTCGAGGGCCCACGCCAGGTGATCCAGGCTGAGCGCGAAGCCCGCTGCCGCCCGCGCCGCACCAAAGCGAGCCAAGAGGCCGTCATAGCGACCGCCCGCGCCGATTGGGCTGCCCGGCCCGTCCGCGTGGATCTGAAACATCAGGCCGGTGTAGTAAGCGAAGTTCCGCGTCTCGGAGAGGTCCACCAATAGCTGGGGCGCAAGCTCGGCCCTGTGCACGGCATCCCAGATCTGACGCAGGTCGCAGAGCGCTGGCTCAGCCGCAGTGCCTGCCAGCAAGCGCTCGGCGCGCGGCCAGATTTCCGCACCACCGTGCAGCTCGCACAGCTCGGAGATCGCCGCCAGCGTGCGGCCCGTGAAGCCCGCGGCAACCGCGCGCCGTGAGACCTCGGACTGGTCCTTGATCGCCAGCGCGTCCACGAGATCCCCGGTGCGCGCCGCGGGCTCGGTTTCGAGCAATGCCGCGGCGATACGCGCATGACCCAAATCAAACACGAACGAGGACAAACCGGCGGCACGCACGCCCTCGGAGGCGAGACGCAAGATCTCCAAGTCTCCAGCAGGGCCCTCGAGCCCGAGAAGCTCCACGCCCGCTTGGAAAATCTGACGATGACGGCGCGCGCGCTCACGCGGACGGCGCATCACCGAGCCGTGATAGCAAAGCCGCGCGGGACCGGGCAGCTCGCTCAGCCGCGTGGCGAAGATGCGCGCGATTTGCGGGGTCATGTCAGGGCGCAGAGCGACGACCTCCCCACTTTCGGGCTCCACGAAGCGCAGCACCTCATCCGAGGCCAGGGCGCCGAGCCCACGCTCCAGTACCTCTGCGTACTCGAACACGGGCAAGGTCACGATCTCGTAGCCGTGCAGCTCGAAGCAGCGGGTGACGCGCCGGGCGAGCTCACCCTGACGGCGAGCCACTGGGGGAAGAAGATCCCGCATGCCCGCGGGCAGCGGATGTTCGAGTGCCCCGTTTGAGCCGTGGCCCTGAACAAGGGTCGGCGAACGCGGCTCGCTGGGAGCCGCGGGGCTAGATTGGATGGGGCGCGCCAAAGCCGGCGGAGAATATCAGAGATCGGACGAAAGCAAGGGCGCTCGTCTTGGTTTTTGTTAGCATTCGCGCCATGGGCGAAAACCTAAGCAATGAGCGCATCGATGTCCGCGAACGAGGCGGCGATCGCGACGGAATTCCGCAGATATTGGAGCGCCGGCTGTTCATGCAGCTGATGGTGTTCGAGACCGACAGGAAGCTCACCCCAGCGGACTCGCTTCGGAACCTGGCCGTGGTCCTGACGCGGCGCAACGTGCCGAGCGTCGTCTATGAGGACGTGAACAATCCGCACGGCCTCGGTCTGCTTACCTGGAGCGAGGAGCCCCTCGACTTCGCCGACAAAGTGCGGCCGGTGTTCGGCGATCCCGAGACGTCGAGTCTCACTTTGCTACGCGAGTACACCATGCTCGGGCGCACGTATTCGACAGGCTTCGAGACCGATCTGGAATATTGGCTGCTGCGCCGGCCGCGCGAGACGGTGCTGAACGAGGCTTGGCCATGGGCGGTTTGGTACCCGCTGCGACGCTCGGGTGCCTTCGAACGAGTGGAGGCGCGTGAGCGCGGTGCGATCATGCGCGAGCACGCGGGCATCGGCCGCGCGTACGGGGCTCAGGATCTCGCTCACGACGTACGCTTGGCTTGTCACGGGCTCGACGCCAAAGACAACGAGTTCGTGATTGGTTTGATCGGCAAGGATCTACATCCGCTGTCGCATGTCGTGCAAGCCATGCGCGCGACTCGCCAAACCTCCGAGTTCATCAACCAAATGGGCCCGTTTTTCGTGGGTCGCGCGGCCTTTCGGCACGCGGGCTGAGCGGATGAGCCGTCGGCTCGGTATCGTCTTCGATCTCGACGGCACGCTGATCGATTCGCGTTACGACATCGCCAACGCGGCCAACCACGCCCTAAGCGTGCACGGCTTCACGGCGCTCTCAGTGCCCGAGATCGCGAGCTACGTGGGCGACGGCGCGCGTCCACTGCTTGCCCGCGCCGCGCGGCTCGAACCCGCGGCGCCCGAGCTCGAGCAACTGCTCCGCACGTTCCTCGACTACTACGCGGCGCACCCGACCGACCACACTCTGCTCTTACCCGGCGCCCACGAAGCATTGCTCGAGCTCGCCGATCTACCGCTGGCACTGTGCACGAACAAACCACGCTCGATCACCGACGCAGTGCTCGCCAATCTGCGCTTGCCCGTGAAGTTCGCCGTCATCGTCGGCGGTGGCGATCTCCCCAAGATCAAGCCCGATCCGCTACCGCTGCAGCATATCGCGCAGGCGCTGTCGCTGACGCCCGCCGAACTGGTGATGGTTGGGGATGGACCGCAGGACATCTTGTGCGCCAAGGCCGCCGGCGCGCGTAGCGTGGCCGTAGAAGGTGGCATGCAGGCGCGCGAGCGGCTGCTCGCCACGAACCCGGACGTCGTGTTGCCGACGCTCGCAGGTTTAGCCGAAGTGATTGAGCGCTGGCGGAGCAACGCTTGAACGAGCTTGGCGAGCGCGCTCAGCTGATCAGCGCGTGATAAGCGGCGCTCAGCGCTGCGAATCGCGACAAGAGCTGGGCCTTGTCCGCACTCGAGGCGTGCGGGAAGCGATCCGGGTGTTGCCCGGCGGCGAGCTTTCGAAATGCGCGTTGCACGTCGCGCGGCGAGGCGCCCGCGGGCAAGCCGAGCGCTCGGTAAGCGGCCAATTGCGCTTGGCCTAAACCTGCGGGGGACGTGCTGCGCGCCGAGGCTCGGAACGTGAAGCGCTCACTGACCCGCGAGCGCGCTTCTGCACGTGCTCGCGGACGGCCGTGCAGAAACTCACGCGGCGAGAGTGGAGTCGGTCGAAATCCGCTGCGCGGGCGAGGCACGTGAAAACGGATCAGCGCTTCGGAAAGGCTGTACAGCGCTTCGAGCCGGCTGGTTCGCTGACGGCGCAGCGCGGCCGCGACGAGGTCCGCCGTGCCAAGCCCCTCCTCCACCAAGATCTCGCCCACGCGTTTGCCGGGTTGCTCGACCAAGCGCCGCGCCAAGCAGGCCAGAGCCGACATACTGAGCAAGCCGTCACGCGCCAGGATCTCGCCCAAGCGCGGATGACTGAGCGACGTATCTACGTCCTCGACCAAGCCCGACTCGAAGTACACTCGGTGGCTCTTGCCCGAGCGCACCCCGTCGACCTCGACCAATTCCAAAACGCCGCTCGCGCACGCGCGATGCAGCGCGCCCAGCAAATCGCCCAGCGTAGTGAGGTGCAGTCGACCCGGAAGCTGCATCCTGTGCTGACTAACAGAGGCGGCAAATTCCGGGCAAATTCCCGTCCCAAGCCAGCGCGGGGGCGAGACGGGAGGTGCGCTGCCAGCGCGCGCGTTACGGCGCTGTTTGCCCGACTTCGACCAACGCAGACACGGGCAAAACGACCGCCTGGCACGGTTCCCCCGCACCCGGATCGGGGCAAATGACGCCGCGCGCTAGGAGCTCGAGCTGACCGCGGCCAGGTCCCGAAGCCACCAGCGCGAGCTTGGCCCAAGCGGCTGCGGGCTCGGCGCCGGCACCCAGCTGAGCGACAAAGCGCGAGCGCAGTGGACGCGCGAAGCCGGGCGCGCGCACCACGAGGGCGTCACTCCAAACCAGCTTGCCCGAGGACGGCTTGGTCGTCAGCTCACACAACACGCGACCCGGCCCTGGGGCGCTCTGACACGACAGGTGCGCCTGAAGCGCGTTCGCGTCAGCACGCACGGTGCCGCTGAACGCGAGCCCGAGCCCCAAAGCGAGCAGCCCGAGACGCGCTTTCATGTGATTGACGGCGGCGCGTAGAAGTCGACCAATTGGATCGGTGTCGGCGACAGAGTAATCTCTAGTTTGCCACGCTTACCGCGCGGATCTCCACCGATTTGGAAGTCTGTCGGCGGGTCCAGCTCAATGCTCAACGACTCCACGAGGTAATCGAACAAGGTGTGCGGATTGTCGTACTCTCCGCGCCACATCTCGTTGAAGTGGCGAACGAACTCGAGCGGAGACATGGTGGTCAGCCGCAAATGCATGCGATCCGGGCGCTCCTCAGCGTACGGGAACATGCGAAAGCCGTAGCCGTAGTAGGGGATCGTGGACATACCGCAGAGCCGCATGGGGCCTTCGTAGATCACCGCGCCGCGCGCGATGGGTTGGCCGATCACTGCGCCCTTGGCCCCGATGCGGTAGGCCTCGCCGCCTTGATTGACGATCCGGCAATGCGGCATGCGCTTGAGCAGCGCGTTGGGGATGGAGCGCGTCACCGCGGCCAGCCCATAGCTCAGTAGCCCGGGCGCTACGCTCCTGAGCGGCGTGCGCTGCAGCCCGCTCTTGACCTTCGCGTAGTCGGCAAGCACGTCCGCGTCGGCACCGAAGCCGCAGAACGGAGCGATGAAGCCCTCGACCTCGATCAAACGCATGCTGCGGCTGCCTGCGTCCTGCGTCAGACGCGCGATATCCGCCGCCAGCTCGCCGCTCTTCGGGTCGCGCGCTCCGACCACCCAAGCCAGCGCGTTGCCGGTACCGAGCTTGAGCAAGCCGAAGCGCGGTGGTGGCCGGTTCTGTTTGCGCCCTTCGCGAACGACTTCTGTAACCATAACCGTAAACGTGCCGTCCCCGCCGCCGGTCAGCACCGTGCCGTAACCGCGGCTGACGATGGTGTGCGCGATGTGACGAGCGTCGTCGAGGCTGCGCGAGACGAACAGATCCCCGCCCAGCAGGATCTGATCCAGCGTGGAGATGACCTCTTGCGTCACA
>DATCFJ010000404.1:0-7687 GCA_036509605.1 Polyangiaceae bacterium
ACGCTGCACGCCGCGCTGCTTGCCCCACAAACAGGTCCCATCACGGGAAGCTTCTCGCTCGATAGCGGGCCCTCGGTGGTGGCCGCCGAACGGTTGCCGGGAGTGTCGCTGAATGGCACGTTTTCAGCCGATTCCAAGGCCAACCGCAATCGCGCGCAGGTGCACGCCGAGATCGCCGAGCCCGGCGCGCCAACCAGTGTCGACGCGACCCTGGAGCAAACAAAAACGACCAGCGTCGAATTCAAGACTGCGACGAAAATTCAGAATCCGCCGCGCCTGAAGCGACTCGCGGGGCTCGCCCGAGCGCACGGGGAGCTCACCGCTCAAGGTAATTACCACGTCGAGGACAGCAACCTGAACGCAGACGTACGCGCCGATTTGCGCGACGTTCAGCGAGCGAACAACCAGATCGCGCAACTGAGGCTGAACGCGCACGTCGCCGGGGCTCTGCCGCACCCAAACGCGGACGTGCACGTGGACGTCTGCACTGCGGACCTGGCGGGACAGCACATCACGAACGCACAGCTAGCGGCACGCGGCTCGCTGTCGCACCTCGCGTTGAGCGTCGAAGCGGCCACGCGCGCCCCCGAGCGTCACCTACAGCTGAGCACGAGCATATCGAACGATCACGGTATCTCCGTCGACCACCCGAGCCTGAACCTCCGCCAAGGCAACACTAACCTCACTGTCTCTGCCAACAACGTGCAGGTCGTCGGGGGCCGCACGAGCGTGAGAGGGCTGCACGTCCAAGGCGCCGGGAGAGCCGACATTTCCCTGGTTTATGCGTCTGCTTTGGAGAGCGCCAACGTACAGACGTACGACCTGGATTTAGCCCGGCTGTGGCGATTGGTCGATCCGCAAGCGATGCTGCGCTCGGGCACGGCGACAATTAGTGCGAGCTACGAGCGGCGCGGGGGCAACCCTCGCGCGCGTGTGACCGCGAGTAGCCGTGACCTGACATTCGACCGCGTTAAGGGTGGCTCGCTCTCGGCGGCTCTGGATTTGGATGATGGGCGCCTCGACGGCAGCGCGAACGCCGATCTCAAGCAACTGGGGCACCTGAGCTTCGATTTTCAGGACCTGCGCGGGATCAATCTGGACAACCCCGACCCCGCGCGGATCACCGGCAAAGTTGCAATCGATGGCCAGTTGCGGCTGCGTGATTTGAACGAGCTCATCCCTCAAGGCACGCATATCCCAATCGCGCGCATGCTCGGCACGATCAAATACGACGTCGCCATCGAACGCGAGCACGCCGGGCCGGGCTTACCGACTTTGCACGCGCATGTCAGCACCAAGAGGCTGCAACTCGCGGGCGTCCGCGAGTCGAAGACGACTATCAACACGAAGACGCAAGCGAAAGCCGCAGCGCCGCTCTCGGTCAAAGGCCTGGACTTCGACATCGACGTGAGCCACGCGGAAACCGGCGAAACGGCGCTGGCCGCGACACTTTCGGACGAGCACGGCCAGCTCGCCGCGCTCAGCGTCGCAGGCAATGCCACGCCGCGCATGGCCACCATCGCCAGCGAGCTCCGCCAGCAATGGCGCGAAATACCGCTGAAAGTGAAGCTCACGGTGCCGCCGCGCGAGCTTCAGCAATTGCCCGTGGAGGTGCGCCCGGCGGCCCTCAGCGGCGTCGCGTCGACCGAGTTTAGCTATGAAGGCACTTTGAGCGCGCCCAAGCTAAAGCTGAGCGGCCGGATCGACTGTTTTCGCCAGAATGAGACCAGCAAGCAAAGGCTGAATCTCGCCTGGGACGGCGACTACGACGGCCTGCGCGGCAAACTCGACGGCAGCGCGCGCTCCGGCGACCGCGATGTCGCCAAGGTCGACATCGACTTCGAGACGGCGATCAGCGCCTGGCTGAACCAAACCGGCGGCGCGACGCCGGCGCTGGACGCCAGCGCGCACGTCGACTTCGACACGTTCCCGATTGCGCTGCTGCCCGGCACGGCCACCAGCCAAGTCGAAGGCCAGCTTTCGGGCAAGATCATGCTCGACCACTTTGGTAAGAATGCCACCGTCGACAGTACGCTCGACGCAACATCCCTGAAGATCGGCTCGTCCCCGTTCGGAACTATTCACACCGAGCTGAGCGCGCGCGACGGCAAAGCCAACGTGGTCTTGAGGGCCAAAAACGACAAAGGCACGACCACGGCAGAAGCGCACTCCGGCCTAGAGTGGGGCGCTCGCTTCGTGCCGCAAGTGCAGTTGCCCGCAGACGCCCAGCTCCGCGCAAGAAACCTGCAAATCGGCGCACTTTCTCCGTTCGCGGCGTCCATCTTAGGCGAGCTCGATGGGCGTCTGAATGGAGACCTCAATGCGCACTTCAGAGGTGGCGCCCCGGAGCTCGACGGTCACGTCGACCTGGAAGACGGCGTGGCGCAGATCGTCGCGATAGGGCAGCGCTTCGACAAGATAAAGGCGCGCATCTCGCTCGAGCCGGGTAGGGCCAAGCTCGAGGAGCTCACCGCACGCGCCACGAGCGGCCAACTCAGTGCCACGGGAGAGGCGCGCTTTGCGGGCCTCGATCTGACCGGCGCCGAGGGCCACGTGCGCATGTCGAAGTCGGACAAAGTGGCGCTAACCGTGGCCGGCACCGAAGTCGGCGAGATGTACGGCGCGGTCGACATCAGCCTGACTCCGAACCCGACCACCCACACGACCCTGCTCAAAGTCGATGTGCCCAACCTACACGTGGGCATGTCCGACACGGGTAGCCAAGATCTGCAGGGTCTGGATCCGGCAAAGGGCGTGCGCGTCGGCGTACATCAGACGCGCGGCGGCTTCGTGACCCTGCCCCTGCAGCCGCTCAAAGACAGCGACCCCGCCAAAAACGACCACCCGATGGTAGTAGAGGTGCACCTCGGCACCATCGAGCTCGAGCGCGGCGATATGCTCAAAGCAGAGGCCGGCGGCCAGCTGCACCTGATCATGGGCGACCCCATGACCATGACCGGACACATCGATCTGAAGGGCGGAAAGCTCGACGTCTCCGGCAAGCAGTTCAAGCTCGAGAGCGGCACCGTCACCTTCGCGGGCGACCCCAGTAACCCGACCATTGTTGCAACGGCCCGCTGGGATTCGCCGGACGACGACAAGCACCGTGTGTACGCCGACTTCACCGGTACCGCCGCCAAGGGGAAGCTCACCCTTCGTTCCGAGCCGCCCCTCACCCAAGATCAGATCCTGAGCCTGCTCTTGACCGGTTCAGCAGACGGCTCGCTCGGCGGCGGAAGCACTGGTGGCGGAAGCAGCGCTGCTACGGCCGTGGGTGCAGTGGGCGGTTCCGCCACTCAGGGCCTGAACAAGGTCCTGTCCGGCATCTCGAACCTGGATGTGAGCACGCGCATCGACACCAGCACCGGCAGCGCTCGCCCCGAGCTAGTGATTCAGATCTCACCGCGCGTGGCGGCGCAAATCACGCGCGCCCTGGGCCAGCCCGCGCCCGGCCAGCCGCCGGATCTGACCTTCTTGACCTTCGACTTCCAGTTACTGCACAACTGGTCATTGGATACCTTGATCGGCGACCGCGGTGAGTCCGGGCTCGACGTAGTCTGGCGCAGGCGTTACTGAGCCCACCCCCGCTGCGCCGTCCACAGGGCTGCCGCAGTGAGGCAGGTTGCGTCAGTTACCTCGGCCAAAGAAGCTGCGAAACGGGCTCATTTCGTGACGGCGTCGTGGCATGCGGCTTGCTGAGTTAGAGGTGCGCGCAGCGTGTGCTGCGAGCTCTCTCTCTCAAGTCATCGACAGGAGGAATCTTCACATGAATCTCAGCAAAACGTTGTGGACCTTGGGCTCGATCATTGGCGCTCAGCAAGCGGCCAAGGCAGTCCGTAGCGTCGAATGGAACGACATCTTGGGCGTGGTCGGCCTCGAGCGCCGTCCGAGCGCCTTCTCGCGTGCTTTGCCGGTCTTCGGCTTGGTTGCGGTCAGCGCCGCCATTGGCGCGGGCGCGGCACTTTTGCTGGCTCCGAGCTCCGGCGAAGAGCTCCGCACGCGCCTCTCCGATGGCCTCGACGGCATGAAGAACCGCCTCGAGGACGTGAAAGGTCGCGTGAACGACAAGATCAGCGAGAAGGTCACCAACTACGACCAGCGCCACACCGGCAACACGACTTCGTGATCGAAGCGCTAGCTGACGCCCCGCCCCGCGCTGGCATCGCTTGGATGCCCCGCGGGGCGGGGCGTTTTGTGCTCACGTTCGAGCTCGGCGTTGAGCTCGGCTCCGTAAACCAAGATCAGCGCCGAAATGTACAGCCAGAACTCGAGTACCACGACGCCGGTGAGCGCTCCGTAGGTGGCGCTGAAGCTGGTGAAGTACTGAACGTACGCCGAGTAGACGCCACATAGAATCATCCACAGCAAGGCCGCCAGCGTAGCCCCCGGAACGATCGCGCTGATGGGCGGCACGGGGCGGCGCTCCGCCGCATACCGATACAGCGTCGCGAGTGCGACCCAAGCCACCGCTGCCAGCGCCGGCCAGCGCAGTATTGCGACTGCCGCGCCGACGTGAAATAGCGTGAGCAGCTTGGGCAGCAGCGCGACCAGCGGAATCAGCACGAACAGCCCGAGCATAGCGCCCAGCGTGAAGAGTACCGCGACGCGCCGACGCTGCAGGAACGTTCGCCGCTGAGGCAGATCGTAGGCCACGTTGATCGCCCGCACGAGCACGCTCATCGCCGAAGAGGAGCTCCACATGACGGCCAGGAAAGCCAAAATCATACTCAAGCTCAGGCTTCCGGTCGGCCGCGCCACGAACTTCGACAGCTCGTCGCTGACGAGGTCTCGGGCTGAAGCGGGCAATGAGCGCGCGATGCCGTAGATCGTGTGTTGAATCGCGACAGGATCGGCAATCAGCCCGTACAGGGAGACCATCGCCAAGAGCGCGGGAAACAAGCCGAGCACGCCGTAAAACGCCAAGCCGGCGGCCACGATGTCTGCGTCGTCTTCGTCGGCTTCGTCGGAGACGCGCTTCAGCAACGACCAATAGCGCTTGAATTTAGCCCGATTCACGCTCCGAGGCGTGCACGAAACGTGCCTCCGCGCGGCCCAACGCGACGGGACGCCACAGTGTGCGGCTCATTTGTGTCCGCGCCGCTCACCAGAACGGCGCGCTGCGCGAAAAACGCCGAACTCTCGCGACAGCGCCTCGCTGCCCGACTTCCGAGCCTCTTCGCAGATGAATCGGTCGACTAGTCCCGCATGAAGTGGCAGGTGTAGCCGCCGGGGTGTTTGTCCAGATACTTTTGGTGATACTCCTCGGCAGGAGTGAACGGACCGGCGTCCACGATCTCCGTTACGATCGGGCGCTTCCAGCGGCCGCTTTCTTGGGCGTGCTGCTTGGCGAGCTCCGCCACCTCACGCTGCTTGGGCGAGGTCACGAAGATGACCGAGCGGTATTGGCTACCTCGGTCGTTGCCCTGTTGGTTCTTGGTCGTCGGATCGTGCATCTTGAAGAACCACTGCTCGAGCAGATCTTGAAATGAGAGCTGCTTCGGATCGAACACGATGCGGATGGCCTCGGCGTGGCCGGTATTACCAGCGCGAACTTGCTCGTATTTGGGGTTCGGCGTGGTACCGCCCGCGTAGCCGACGGTTGATTCGATTACTCCTGGAATTTGGCCGAGGATTTCCTCCATGCCCCAAAAGCAGCCTCCGGCGAGGACGGCTTCTTCCACCGTGGCTTCGCAGCTGGCAGCTTCACCCGGCGCCGGAACGGCGCACGCATTGTCGTGGTCGACCAGCTCTTGGTGCGTCGTTTTTCCGTCCCCAAAGAGCGCGCGGTACTCGCCGTAGCCTTCAGCTTCCAGCTTGGCGACTGGAATGAAGCGCAGCGAGGCCGAATTGATGCAATAGCGGAGGCCGCTCGGGCGCGGACCATCCTCGAACACGTGTCCGAGGTGAGAATCCCCGTGCTTGGAGCGCACCTCGGTGCGCCGCCAGCCGTGGCTGATGTCGACTTTGTCGACGACATACTGAGCTTCGACGGGCTTCGTGAAGCTCGGCCAGCCGGTGCCGGAATCGAACTTGTCTGCCGAGCTGAACAGCGGCTCACCGCTGACGATGTCGACGTACAAACCGGCTTCGTGATTGTCCCAAAACTGATTGCGGAAGGGCGGCTCGGTAGCGTCGTGCTGCGTCACTTCGAACTCGAGCGCGCCCAGCCGAGAGCGCAGCTCATCGAGCGAGGGTTTTGCATAGGAGCGAGGGGCCATTTTCGGATTCCTTTCCGTGGTGCCGGGCGGGTGCCGCGGCCCTGATAGTACGCACTGGCGCAGCTCCTGGTTACTGCTCTCTGGCGGCCGCGCAAGCTGTCATTTTGTCTCGTGCAGCGCTACCGCGAATTGTCGAAAACTGGCGCACCGGAGCAACAAATACGGGCGACCGCGCGAGGCGCGCTGCCCAGAAATGTCCGCCCCTGCGGGAGCGGGCTTGGCAACGGTGCGCGACTCGCATAGTCCATGGCTGTGCTTTCCGAATCGCACCCCGAAGCGTGGCGCTGCGTGCACGGCGCGCGTTGGCGTCTGCTCGAAAGCTATGCATTGGCCCGCCAGGAGGGCTTAGCAAGCCCGATCGGCCTCGTCGCGGACGTGCGCCACCCGCGCGCGGCTCAGCTCCTGCGTCAGCTGCTGCTCGCCCCCAGCGGCGGCAAAGATCCCGTGTACGCCGGCTGCGTCGAGCGCGGCGCGCTGTGCTCAGCGCTCGTCTCGGTCGCCCCGAAGCTGGCCGAGCTCTTGTTCTCGCGCGCCGACGAGCCCGGCAGCTGGACCGCGCTCGTGCTGCAGGACGAAGAAGTCGTGCTCAGCGCGACCTGGCAGGAGTTGATTTCCGGGGCCGGCGCCAAGGACAGCGTCGGTCAGCGCAGCGAGCGCCGCCGGTAGTCACTCGTACCGTCGCGAGTCGGCAGAATTGGGCGCTGCCCGATCCGCAGATTCTGCCCGAAACGCCGCTTTCAAGTAGACTTCTGCCACCTCGGACTCGTCCAGCAGCCCGAGCAGGCGGCCCTCGGCATCCAACACCGGCAGCTCGCGCAGGGCGCTGCCGACCATACGCTCGGTCGCGGTGCGCAGATCGTCGTCCAGGCGCACGAACACGACGTGCTGCATGAGATCCGCGGCCAACGTCCAGCGCGTGTCTTCGATTTCGAGCGACATCACGCGCAGGGTGCCGGCGGTGACCAAGCCAATCACGCGCTCGTCGTCGTCCAGCACGGGAAACACCTCTTGATCGGCGGTATCACGTACCTTCTCCAAGATCTCCTCGGCCCCGGTTTGCTTGCGAAAGCAGACGGGAGAGGTGCCGGGCTTCATCAGCTGGCTGACGCGCATGCCGCGCAGCACGTCCAACAGCAGCGAGTCGCGGTGGATGGGTGAATCACGCTGCGTCGGCACTTGCGCGGAGTACAGCGCGCGATTTCGAAGCGCGACGAAGGCGATGCCCTGCGTGAGCATCAGCGGTACGAGCAGGTCGTAGTTGCCGGCCAGCTCGCACACCAACACGAGCGCGCTGAGCGGTGTGTGGGCGATGCCACCATAAAAGGTGCCCATACCGACCAAAGCGAAGGCCCCGTAAGAGATGTGCGGGTCATGCAACAAGAGCCCGGCAGCGCGCCCAAACGCGCCGCCCAAGAGCCCACCAATCGCCAGCGACGGCGCGAAATCACCGGCGCTTCCGCCCGAGCCAA
>DATCFJ010000405.1:0-3173 GCA_036509605.1 Polyangiaceae bacterium
TGGGCTACGGTCGAAGCGAGCATCGTGCCCAGGCTGATCGTGAGCCGCGACCACCGCGCTTACGTCCACTATCGCGGTGCGCCCAACACTCCAACCCGCAAGCCCCCGCGCGATGGCGGTGATAACCACGATCGGCGGGAACGCGCCGACGATCACCGCGATGTTCCGCCAGCTCGAGACCAGGACAAGGAACCGCGCCCGCCTGAGCACCCCGACGACCGCCACGATAGTCCGCCCGGTCGCGACAGACAGGGTGCTCCGCGACCTGCCGAACACTCCGGCGATCGCGATGCACCGCCGAAGCGCGACGAGCGGTCAGGCGTGAACCCACCCG
This sequence comes from Polyangiaceae bacterium, assembly GCA_036509605.1. Taxonomy (GTDB): domain Bacteria; phylum Myxococcota_A; class Polyangia; order Polyangiales; family Polyangiaceae; genus PMG-095. The sequence continues at coordinate 335 of DATCFJ010000405.1, forward strand.
ACGAGCAGGGGGGCAGGCGGGACAACATCAAGCCTGAAGAACACGAAAAGCGGGACGAGAAGAAGGGGGACGACAAGGGGAAGCCCGACAAGGACGACCACAAGCGAGCCGAAAAGAAAGATGAGCACGAAAAAAAATGAAGTATTGAACGCTATGCCGAAACTTCACTCTGCTGGTCGTGGCCTTCGCTCCTTGGGTAGGGACGAAGACGAGCACGGCACAATTGCGCCCCGCACTGCGACATATTGCCCGCCGCTCGCACCCCTCGCGCTGAGCGCCCCGAGGTTTTGGACGCATCTGAGGCCGCGACGGAAATCGGTGCGAATTCATGGATCGATTGCCTGTGCCGCCCTCGTGTTCGCTACGACCCTCGCGGCGAGCGCCCAGGAGGCTCCCCGCAATCCGCCGTCCCAGGATCTACGCGGTGGGCCTGACGTCCCTGCGTCATCTCCGACGGCGCAGCCGTCCACGGCAACGGCGTCCGGCGAGATCAATACACCGGCGCCTCCTCGGGATCCGACGCACCCCGAAGGACCGAAATCCGAGAAGGCGTTAGAGCAAGCGAAAGTGGCGGAGCTGACTCCGATCGTGCCGAGCCCGCGCGATGTCACGAAGCCGGCCTATCAGCTCTTCGCGGAGACGGACCTTCCTCTCGTTGGGATCGGGCTCGTGTTCGCCTCGGCGCGGCTCATTCGAACCCAGCCTGCGTATTGCGCGCCAGAGTGCAACCCGGCCAATCTCAATGCGCTCGATCGCACGACAGCCGGTTTTTGGAACACGGGTTGGTCGACCGCTTCGGACATCGGCATCTATTCGCTCATGGGCGGTACCATGACCGTGCTCGTCGTTGACGAAGGAGCGCTCCCAGCGCTAAACGACGCGCTCGTTGTCGCCGAATCGGGGCTCATGGGCACGGCTCTGTCGTCGATTATGACGCTTGCGGCAGGTCGTCCCCGCCCGTTCCTCTTTGGCGAAAAGGCCCCGCTTTCCGACCGCAACAGCCCAGATGGGGGCCTCTCGTTCCTGAGCAGTCATGCCACGGTGGGCTTCGCGATCGTCACGTCGTTGTACGTGACCGAACGGCGGTTGCATCCGGGACAGACGCTCCCTTACGTGGTCTTGGGCGCCGGGCTCGCAGTCGCAACGTTCGTCAGTACTGCTCGCGTCCTGGCCGGTAGACACTTCATCACTGACTCGGTCGGCGGGGCTGTCGTGGGCACGTCGGTCGGTATCCTCGTCCCGGCGCTTCACGGCTCGCCCGTCAAGGTCGTGCCGATGGTTAGCCCGAAAGAGGGCTATTTGAGCGTCGTCGGTAGCTTTTGAGTCAAGGCGTTCACGGGTGTAGATGACCGCTGCCGGGCCGAGGGCGACGCGACCTGGTACCAGTTCCACATTTGGGCTAAGCTCTGCGCACGATGCAGAATATTCTGATCACCGGCGCTAACCGCGGCATTGGTCTGGCGCTCACCCGCCGCTTCCTCGAGCTCGGTCAACGCGTGTTCGCTGGCGTTCGAAATCCCGACAACCAGAGTGCTTTCGCCGATCTTCCTGGCGACGTACGCACGCGGCTCGGCGTCGTTGGTCTAGATGTCGGCTCGGATAGCTCGGTGCGTGAGGCGCAACGCCGAGTGTCGAGTGAGGTGGCGCATCTGGACGTGCTCGTGAACATGGCGGGCGTCTCTCCTTTTCCGCACGATGCTCGGCTCGATTCCGTAGATCTGGGCAAGGTTCGAGAGGCGTTCGAGACGAACGTCGTTGGCCCGCTGCGGGTCGCTCAAGCGTTTGCTCCGCTGCTCCGCGCAGGGGCGAGCGTTGCTCGGCCCGCGCGGCTCGTGAACGTGAGCTCCGGCGTGGCGTCCCTGGCCGGCAAAGACAACGGCATCTTCTACGCGTACGGCGTGTCGAAGACCGCATTGAACATGCTCTCCGTCACCGAAAGCTTCGACCTCAAGGGCGACCACGTATGCGTCGTGGCCCTGGATCCAGGCTGGGTTCGCACCGAGCTCGGCGGTCCGAATGCTCACCTCACGCCCGCGGAATCCGCAGCGGCGTGCGCGGAGCTGATCTCCGGGCTGACGCTCGAGCAGTCCGGCAAATTCTTGCACTACTCGGGCAGCGAAATCGCGTTCTGAATACTTAGGGCCCGGGAATGCCGAAGTCAGTCGGCACACGCGCAGGCCTTGACTCGCGGTCGAGCGCTCCCATGTTGATCCGGAGATGGAAGTTTCATGCTCGTCGTGTGCCCGGCGTAACCGCGTCCCCGCCAAGCGCCTCAGTGAGCGGGCGAAATGCGCCAACTGCAAGGCGGCCCTGCTCCCCCTCGCGCGGCCCGTGCCGCTAACAAGCGAGGAGGATTTCGACGAGCTCGTGCGCGACGCTCAGCTCCCCGTGTTGGTGGATTTTTGGGCGGCGTGGTGCGGCCCGTGCCGAATGGTGGCCCCGGAAATGGAAAAAATCGCGCGTGATCAGGCGCCGCGCGTGATCGTTGCCAAGGTGGACACGGAGGCGTTGGGCGTAGTTGCTCAGCGTTTTGGCATCCGCAGCATCCCGACCCTGATCTTGTTCCGCAACGGAGCCGAAGCGCGCCGCTTGAGCGGAGCGATGCCCGCCGCAGAGATCATGAAGCAGCTCGCGCTCTGAGCCGCGGGCGTGCGTTGCGCGAGGTGCGGGTTCGCGTTTCAAATTGTGTGTCGGAAGACCCTCAAGATTGGTCACAGTGCGCCAGGGTGGGTTTCTTGCCTTCGTGAGTGCGGGCGGCTGCCAGAATCATGGCTTGAGACTCGCGCGAGCGCTGGGGACGGTCTCGTGTCCTCGCGTGGGAGCCGATCCACGTCGGCCT
>DATCFJ010000406.1:0-2001 GCA_036509605.1 Polyangiaceae bacterium
GGCTTCGTGGCTTAATTCCTCATTCGCCGATCGTGATCTGACGCGCTTTGCGATCCGGGCGGACGCGGCTGAGCTGCCCCGCGCTCAAGTCGCGCGCGGGAAGCTTCCGAGGACTCGCACCATTGAGCACTGCTGCTCGAGCTCGCGTAACGCGTTTGCGACGGGTTCGTCCTCGCGATGCCCCTCCAAGTCCGTCAGGAAGACATACTCCCAGCGACGACCTGCGGCGGGGCGCGACTCGATGCGGCTCAGGTTGATGCCGGCTCGATCGAAAATCTCGAGCGCTTGGCGCAGGGCGCCGCGGCTATGCGCGGTTGAAAATACAAGGCTGGTCTTGTCGCGGCCAGTGCGCGGGGCATCGTCGCGCGCGATAACGAGAAAGCGCGTGGCGTTCTCTGCGCTGTCTTGAATGCCGTCCCGGATCACGTTTAGGCCGTTGAGCTCGCCAGCGAGTGGGCTAGAGATCGCTGCTGTGCTCGGATCGAGGGACGCTTCGCGCGCCGCAGCCGAGGTCGACAACGAGGCGATTTGCTCGGCTCGGGGCAGATGCTCCGAGAGCCAATGTCGGCATTGCGCGAGCCCCTGCGGATGCGACGCGACGCGCTCGATGCCGCTCAGATCTCGCCCTTTGCCGAGCAAGCATTGGGAAATGTCGAGCACAACCTCGCCGCGAATGCGCAGATTGCGCGTCAGCAATTCATCGACGGTTTGGTTGACGCCTCCCTCTGTGGAGTTCTCGATCGGCACCACGCCGAACTCCGTGGCGCCCGAGCTGACGGCCTCGAAAACCTGCGCGATGGTCGCGTGTTCTCGGTAGCTCGTCCGCGGTCCGAACACCTTGCGCGCAGCCATGTGCGTCCATGCCCCGAACAGGCCGAAGAACGCGACAGGACCGATGCTCGTAAGCCGCAGTGCCTCTTCCGGGTTCGTCGACACTTTAGCGCTCTCGCTCGATCAGGGCTCGCAACACCGCGGCCGCGTGAACGCGCGCGTAGTCCTTCCAGCCCAGTAGCTCGGCGCTGCCGTCGACTATTGCCGACCAGTGGTCGGCTTCGTCGTGCAGCTTGCGCACGACGAACAACGCACGCTCGAAGGGCATACGCTCGCGAATGCTGGTTGGCATGCTGCTGTGCAAGACACCGGCACAGGCTTGATAGGCGGCCTGCAGTTGCTGGCTCTGACGAGACGTCTCGCGGATCGCGCTGTGTGCGCGTCCCACTAGATGAGCGACACGCAGGATATGCGCGTCGCTCGTGCCGCTCATCGACCAGGCTGCCCAAGTGCGCGCCACGGCTGCTTGGTCGACCGCGTCAACCGTGCCCGCTTGAATCCGAGCCTCGAGCCAGTCCGCCAGAGCGCGTGCCGCGCGCATCCATTCAGGCGCCATGGGCGGCAGCGACTCGCGCGCACGCCGCGCGGCTCGCGCTGCAACCGCGGCCGGTGTGTCACTGAAGTCGTCGCGCTCGTCGAGAGCCGCGAGCTCTGAGTCTCCCGGTGAGGAGTCGCCCAGGGCTTGCTGTGGATCCGCGGGGAATGAGCGGGGACGGCCTTCGTCGAATAGCGGCCAAGTGCCCGCCAAATTCGGGTTTTTCCGTCCTTCGGTCATCGCTCAACGCACGATCGCGAGCAGGCTCTGCAGTCGCAAGGCCAGACTCATGTCGCCTTCGACTCGCAGCTGATTGCCAAAGAACAGCTGCTCACCGCTGACGCGTCCCTCGAATAAGGCGACGCCGTTTTCAGCTGTCATGGCTAGGGTGCAGTCCGAAGGGCCGTCACCAGCCGTCAGCGTGGCGTTGCCTTTCAGATTCATGATCCAGGTGCCGCCGCCTTCGCCCTCGAGCACGAACTTGTAGATTGCACCGATGGCGCCTGCGGCCTCTTTGTTTGCGGCCAGGCGCTCGCCGACCGTCGTCATGATCTCACTGGCGGTGCTCATGGAGTTGCGCTCGACGCGGGTGGGGGCGGCGCCTTGGGAGCGGCGGTCAAGGCCGGCGGGCGCTT
>DATCFJ010000407.1:0-2815 GCA_036509605.1 Polyangiaceae bacterium
CCGCCGTGCTAGTGCGGCAGTAGACGATCGCGGTCTTCGCCATGCTATTTCCTGATGTTTCCTTGATTTGAGGTTTTTGAAAAACGCTCGGAGGTACCCGATATAACTAGCATCTTTGGCGCACTAACGAAAGTCCTTTAAAGGCGACGTCATCGCCTCGCTCCTGATCACAATCGTCAACATCTTGGGCGGCCTCGCGATCGGCGTTGGCCAAAAGGGTTTGGAGCCCGTCGCGGCCCTAAAGCGCTACGGTCTGCTCACCATCGGCGATGGCTTGGTGACTCAGATCCCGGCATTGGTAATTGCGACCGGCGCAGGCGTGCTCGTCACGCGCGTGGCCAGCGAAGAAGCGGACACGCCGCTCGGCGCCGAGCTCGCCAACCAGCTGTTCAGCCAACCGCAGGCGCTACGCGTCGGCGGCTTCTTCGTGATTTTGCTAGCGATGGTGCCCGGCTTTCCGGCGCTCCCCTTCTTGGTGATCGGAGTCTTGCTCTTGCTCGGCTCGCGCGCGCGCACCAGGGCCATGCGTTCCAGCACAGAAAGCGCGCTCAGCGAGCCCACCCCGAGGCGTGTGAGCGGCGCTGCTGGCATGCGCTTCGTGCCCGTAGTGACTCCTTGGGGGCTCGAAGTCGCTGGGGATTTGGCTTCGTTCGAAGAAGACGACGTGCGCGGCGGCGAAGTGCGCCGCCCAGGGTTGCGCTCCGCGATCAGCGCCGTCCGCGAGATCGTGTTCCGAGAGCTCGGCGTGCCACTGCCCCCCGGGCGCTTGGTGGCCAACGAGCAGTTACCGTCCCGACACGTGGTGCTCTCGATTCACGAAGTGCCGGCTCGCGTGTTTGCGATCCCAGCCGACATCGCCGACGCGTCGATCGCCGAGTACGTGGTCGGGCAAGCGTTGTCCGTACTGCAAAATCGCGCCGTCGACTTCTTGGGCATCGCCGAAACTCAGGGCTTGCTCGACGAGCTCGAGCAAATCGCGCCCGCCACGGTGCGTCAGGTCGTACCGAAGCCCATCGCCGTCACGTTGCTCGCGGACGTGCTCCGCCGCTTGGCCGAGGAGCGCGTCAATATCCGGGATTTGCGCGCAATTTTGGAAGCGTTGGCGCTAGTCGGCAACGCCGAGCGCGACCCGCTCAACCTGGCCGAGTTCGTGCGCTCCCAACTGCGCCGCCCGCTAACACACGCACTCACCCGAGGCGGCCGCGAGCTATCGGTCATCGTGCTCGAGCCTCAAATCGAAGAAACCGTGCGCAGCGCGGTGTCACGTACCCCCGCGGGTAGCTTCTTGACTCTTGCGCCCGCTGCCGCACGCGACATCGTCTCCGCGGTGCGCCGCGCAATCCCTACTCGCTTCGAGACACCCGACTCGCCTCGAGACACCCGAAGGGGTGAAGGGGTGAAGGAACCGAGCGACACACCGCTCGTCGTGCTCACCCAACCCGACATCCGTCGCTTCGTACGCAAGCTCCTGGAGCTCGATCTGCGCGAAGCGCGCGTGGTTTCGTACGCGGAGCTATTGCCAGAGGTAGCGATTCGCCCAATCGGTCGCGCTACTCTAGCGGGCATCTGACAGTTCAGTTCTCGACGACGCCCCTCGCAGCCTCTCCCGAAGACGCCATGCGCAGCCTCTCCTGAAAACGCCATGCGCAGCCCGCCCGGAACTAAAGCGAGCGGGAAGTCTTGGGAGACAAGATCACGATCTGCGATTGAGACCATACACACGAGAACCGGCGAACCCGGGCGCCTGCTGTTTCAACCCAACGCGATCGTCGCCAAGCGGCTTGCGCAGCCCAAACAAGAGACCCCCCCAGACGCTCGGCGCGGGCAGTCCGGAACAACCTACACCCGACGCTGAACAACCATCTTGCGCGGCACCGTGCCACTCTGTTCAACGAGCTTCTTGGCTTCTTTCTGAAGCAGCGGATGCGTGCGCTTCATCATGAAGCCGCCCAGCAACCGCACATCCACGGTCATCAGGCGCTTGAGGGAGCGGCGCATGCCCTTGATGTCGTTAGTGTAGGCGTAGCCGTAGGCGAGCGCGCGGTACAGCTGCGGGCGGAGCTTCTCGTACTCGGCGTCCTCTGGGTCGAACAAAGTCAGGGTTTCGACGGCCTTTTTGGCGTTACCCGTGCGAGCCCAGGCTTCGGCACAGACTGCGGTGAGCATGGCGCGCGTCTTCGCGTCGCGCTGCCGACCCAGATCGATGTTGTCCACGAGCTGACGCGCGGGGCCGACGTCGCCCATCGTCAAATGAATCATGGCGCGCTGCGCGCGTGTCTCGTCCGCGACCGTGCCCAGCACTTTCGACAGGTCGATGCGCTCCAGCGTCGCTAGCGCCTTCTTCGGGTCGTCCTGCATCTCGAGCTGAGCGCGGGCGAAGATCGCCGTCGTGTCGTTCTTCTTGTAGCTGGCGTCGAGCTGAGCGAGCGCAGCTTTGCGCTCCTCCGCGGAATCCGCACCACTGATGATGCTGGCAACGCCTTGCGCCTTCTTGGCTTGCGCCCGCGCCCAGACGACCATCGCCACCGCCAGCACGGTGAGAATGCCCGGAATGGTGATCAGAATCACCCGCAGCGTCGTGGACTGCGTGAAGGCGGCGATCGTTCCACACAGCACCCAGATGCCGAGCACCGGGATCAAGAGCCGAGTGACCATGGTCTTGAGCTGGTCGGCACCCATCGGGTTCTCGATCGCAGCCGCTTTGGCGGCCGGCGCCAGGGACGCCTTTGCGCCATCAGACTGCCGTTCTACTGCGCGCTTATGTTTCCGTGATTCGCCCACGGGGAGCCTATAGCTGTGGGTTTGGGGTGTAGCA
>DATCFJ010000408.1:0-3420 GCA_036509605.1 Polyangiaceae bacterium
GCCGAAATCAAACCAAGACCGTGGCGGGCGGCCGCCAAAATAAAACCAAGACCGTGGCGGGCGGCTGCCGAAATCAAACCAAGACCGTGGCGGGCGCGGCGCCGAAATCGAGCGACAGTGAGGAATTATTGCACTGACACCTGTGGGCCACTTTGGCATTGACGCTCAATGCCAGAGTTCTAGTCTGGCGGAGTGTTGGACGGACATTTGAACCAGTGCGAATGTCGAACAGCACGCATGGGCAGCAGAGGAGGACGCTGAATGGATACGATGACGAACGGGCTCGTGAGCGATCTCGAACTGAGGCATCGGGCCTTGAATGAGCAAGTCGATCGCTTCGCACGCCGCGCCTATCTCACTCCAACGGAACAGCAAACTGTCGCCACTCTAAAGAAGGAGAAACTCCTAACGCGAGATTTGCTCACTCGCATGCGAGGCGCCTAGAGGCGCGCTGGGCAAACAACACGCGTTCGAATCCGAAGCGCGTATCAGCAGATGACGAGAGCGCTCCCTAACAGGGCGCTCTCGTTTTTTTGTGGGAGCAGCGGCGGAAGCCAGCTTAGAGCGGCACGCACGACTTGCCGTCGCAGATCTGCCCGGTAGGACAATCAGCGTTGGAGACGCAGCCGCCCGCCCTGCGCGGCGGAGTCGCTGGCAAAGGTGCTGGGCTCGTGGCTGGGGCGCTCGCGCTGTCGCCGGGCGCGGCCTTCGTGCGCTCGATCGCAACGGAGTTGCTGTTGTCGAAGCGTTCGCCGCCGCCGTACATGTCTTGGTTGAGATCGGTGAGCGATTGATCGAGACGCTCTTTCCACTCAACGCTCAAGCCGCCCGGGTGTGCCTCTTCCGTAGCCTTCGCGATCGCGAGCCAATGCCGCGAGTCGGCGCGGAAGGCGAGACGGTAGTCGGTCATGCCACGCAGGTACGCATAGCGCGCTTGATCGTTGAAGCTGAGGGAGTCGCTGTCGTCCTCGAGCACTCGCCAGATCGCCAGAGCGTTCTCGTACTGATTCTCTTCGTACATGCGCTGGCCCCGGTTGAGGTCCTCGCGGTACGTCGCGCAGCCCACGAGCCCGATGCTCAGCGACAACGCTAGAAACAGAGAGAAGGCAGTTCGCATCGCTAGTATGCACACTAGCCCCAGGCAGGAAGCCGAATCAAGCGGCCCCCACGTTCGCTGTCCTTCGAGCGCCCAGCCTAGCCCAGCCGCAAATGCAGCCGATATATGGGTAGGCCGTCGGCGATCGCTCGGTGCTCGCGGGGACTGCGCGCCACGAACGGGTTTTCAGTGGCGAAGCCGAGATGTGGGTGGAGCGGCACCAAACGAGGCTCAGCTGCCACGAGCTCGGCGTAGGCCGCGGCCCGCTCGCTGACGTCGGTCTGAATGAATAGCTCGCCACCCGGGATCAGCACCCGGCACACCTGTTGGAGCAGCTCGGGCGTGACCACGAACCGCTTGTGGTGCTTCTTCTTCCACCAGGGATCGGGGAAGTGAACGAACACTGCCCGCGCGCAGGCCGACGGGAAGCGCGGAAAAACCGCCTTGGCATCCTCCGCGAGCACTCGCGCGCGAGCCCCGAGGCCGCGCTCGCGCAGGCGATCGTCCACGATAGTCGCCCATTTACGGCGGATTTCCAGGCCGAGCATGCGGACCTCAGGGTCTGCCGCCAGACGCTCGAACACGAACCCTCCACGGCCGGGCCCAATTTCGATTTCGATCGCACTCGTGCCAGCGCCCACTAATAACCGGGGGTCGACGATGTCGCCTTCGGGCAGACGCGGTGCGTGCGCGTACGGGTTCGTTTTCATGTTGGGGTCAATGCTAAGACTGCCGGGTGTTAGCACAGGCGGATTGCCCTCGCTGGCTGCGGATCGCGCGTTCGCCGTGGGCCTTTCTTCTGGCCGCCATGGTTCCGGCGTGGTTCGCGATCCAAGGAATATTGCGGGCGAATGGCGGCGCGCCGGCGGTGCCGCTCGACGACAGCTACATCCACTTTCAGTTCGCCCGCTCCTTCGCCAACGGCCACCCATTCGTGTATTCGCCCGGCGCGGCTCCCGTAGCCGGCGCGACCAGCCTGCTCTGGCCGCTGCTCTTGGCCATTCCGCAGCTGTTTGGCGTGCGCGGCCTGGCACTCATTCCGTGTGCTTGGGGGCTGGGCTTCGTCGCACTCGGCTTGCTCGGCTACGAGGCCGCTCGCGCGGCCGAGCGCGTCACGAGCGAGCGCATCGCCTGGCTCGCCGGTTTCTTGGTGCTCTGCTTCAGCGCCAACACCTGGTTTGCCGCGAGCGGCATGGAGGTCGTGCCGCTTGCCTGGCTACTCACGCGCTGCGCGCGCCGTTCAGCAGAGTGGGTGGAGGGCAATCACAGGCGGCTCTGGGAGCTGCTGCTGCTCGCCGCGCTAGCACCGGCAATGCGCCCGGAAGGCGCCCTCGGTAGCCTGCTCATCGCGACGGCGCTGTTCGTCGGCGGCCAAGGGCCGAAGCGAATGCTGGGCGTCGCTGCATTTTCGTTCATCGCTCTACCGCCAGCAGTCAATTTCGCGTTCACGGGGCATGCGACGCAAACGACGACGCTCGTGAAGTGGTTGCCCTTCAACCCCTACCTCACCTTCTCCGCGGTGCTCGAGACCACGTTTAGCAACGTGCAGCTGTTCATGTCGATACTGCTCGACGGGCAGCTGTGGAGCGCCGCTTACATCCCCGAGCATGCGCGGTGGCTGGCTTGGCTCGCGCTGCCCGCGTTGATCTTCGCCGGCCAAGCCCGGCAAGCGAGCAGCCGCGCCTGGCTGCTCGTCGTGCTTGGGCTCGGCATGTTGATCCCGACCACGTACGACAGCTTTCTGTGGAATCGGCTGCGCTATTTGTGGCCTTTCGCTGCGCCTTGGTTGATAGGAATCGTGGCGCTGAGCGATCAGCTCGGGGAGCTAGCCGCTCTGTGGCGACCGAAGCTTGGACTCTTGCGCTACGCGTTGGTGGCGGTGGTGGGCATCGCGCTATGCAGGAAATTCCCATTCGCGCTCGAGGATTTGGCCGACAGCGCCCACGCCATCTCCAGCCAACACGTGGAGCTCGCTGAGTGGGCGGCGAAGAATCTCGACTCGAGTGACCGGATTGGCGTCAATGACACCGGAGCGATGGCTTACTTTTCGGGGCGTCAGGTCTTCGACGTCGTGGGCCTAACTACTGCTGGCGAGGCGCGCTACTGGTCGGCCGGGGCTGGCTCGCGCTTCGAGCATTACGAGCACCTGCCACGCAGCGCGCTGCCGACGCAGTTCTTCGTATACCCCGGCTGGTTCGGGATCGAGCCAATGCTGGGCCCGTGCTATCAACACCGCACCGTGCACGCCAGCATTTTGGGTGGCGAAACCATGATCGCCTGCCCCGCCGCGTATTGGTCGCTCGGAACGGGCGAGGCGGCTGCGG
>DATCFJ010000409.1:0-3138 GCA_036509605.1 Polyangiaceae bacterium
GCAGCTGCCCGCGCTTGACGGGGGCCGGGCGGCGCAGCCGAAGGCGAGCACGCCCGTCGTGATGTGACGTCACGGGGCGGGGGGCAGCCGGCTCGGGAACGACGGTTCGCGACGTGTGCGAACGCTTGACACGACAGACCGCGTCGTAGGCAACCGGGGTGCGGTGGCGCAGCGGCTAACGCCGCTACGCGTTTAGCCAAACCGCTTGCCGATCGCGTCCATCACTTCCCCGTACTTCGGCGGGAGCATGACGGGGGGATTGGCGAGCGTCGAGTTGACGCCTGCGATGCTGCGTTCGTGATAGCCGACCTTGAATTCGGTGAACTTTAGGCCGTTGGCGGTGGAGACGCAGACCACCTTTTCATTTTTGGGGATCACGCCGCGCGTGACGAGCTTCTCCAGCACTGCCAGGGCAACGGCGGTGTGCGGGCAGGTGTACATGCCCGTCCGGTCGGCGCGGGCGGCGGCGTCGCACAGCTCTTGCTCGCTGGCTTGCTCGACGATGCCGTTCATCGCTTCGAGCGCGACCATGGCGCGCGGAGCGCTCACGGGGTTGCCGATTTGAATCGCGGTGGCTTGCGTGGGCTTGGCCGTCATCGGCGTGACCTCGCGCTTGCCGGCTGTCCAGGCGCGGTACATCGGGTTCGCGTTCTCGGCTTGCGCCACGACCAAGCGCGGATACCGCGAAATGATGCCGAGCTCGCGCATCATCTTGAAGCCCGCGTACATCGCAGCCGCGTTGCCCAAGTTGCCGCTGGGCAGGATGATCCAATCCGGAACTTGCCAGTCGAACTGTTGCACGATCTCGATGCCGACGGTCTTCTGGCCTTCGAGGCGGAGCGGGTTCATCGAGTTGGCCAAATAGACCTGACCCTCGGCCGCAAGCTGCTGCACGATTTCCATGCAGCCGTCGAAGTCCGTATCCAAACCGAGCACGAGCGCGCCGTGCGCGACCGGCTGCACGAGCTGCGCCGTGGACACCTTGTTGCGCGGCAAAAGCACGACCACGGGCAGGCCCGCGGCTGCGCCGAACGCCGCCAGCGACGCGCTAGTGTCACCGGTCGACGCGCAAGCAATCGCCTTGACCTTGAGGCCTTCTTGAATGGCTTGGCGCACGACGCTGACGAGCACCGTCATGCCCAAATCCTTGAAGGAGCCGCTGTGGCTGTTGCCGCACAGCTTGACCCATAGATCGTTCACGCCGATTTCGCGGCCGTAGCGCTCGGCCCAAAACAGATTGGTGCCGCCTTCGTACATCGACACGATCATGTCATCCGGCAATTGCGGCATGACCCACTCGCGCTTGCCCCATACGCCCGAGCCGTACGGCCACTGGTTGTGGCGGTAGCGGTCGTCGAACAGCTTCATCCACGCGGGGCCACTGCGATCCTTCAGCGCCTCGGTGTCGTGCACGACCTGCAGGAGCCCGTTGCACTTGGGACAACGGTAGATTGGCCTCGTGACCGGCCAGGAGCCCTCACAGCCATTGAAACAGCGGAATTCAGAGGAGTACGGCACGGGCGGACTATAGCCTCATAAAACGCACTCGGCCGGCTCTTTTTGCGCGCATTCGAGGTCGCCCGCCGAGCCTGAAAATCGGGCTTTTCCGCCGCGTTTTGCGCTCGTTCGCCGTTCGGTCAGCGAACCGTTGTTCGGCGCCCTTTGCGCGCCCGCTGAGCCCGTCGTACGCCCGCCGCAGAATGACGACCGCGGGCTTCGCGCTGGTACTCGACTCCGCGCAGAGAGGCGGCGACCCGTGCCGGGTCGTTGCCGGCCTGCCGCTCGCGCTTCGGCTCGCGCTCGACGCGCAACAGGCCGGTGCCAATTGCATCGTGCTACCGAAGGACGCGCCCGCGGCGGCCGTGCTCGGCGACGCGCGCTTGCGCATTGCTGTCCAAGATCACGCGCCGAGCGAGATGCGCGTGCTGCGCGTGCCGGCCAACTGGGTCGTGCACCGCGGCCTGCTCAAGTTCATCGCCGAACGCGACGGCGCGAACGCGAACACCCCGCGCGAGCGCAACTTGGCAGTCGAGCGCATCGCGTTCGACGCGCCGTACGCGTTCGAGCCATTCGCCGTGGTCGACGACGCGACCGCTCGCGCCGCCGAACGGGCGTTGTTCCGCGCGCTCCGGAAGCCGCAGGACGGCTGGACCTCACGCTACCTGAATCGCTACATTTCTCTCTTCCTATCGCGCTGGCTGGTAAAGACGCCCCTTCGGCCTAACCAGGTATCCGTGGGGATTTTGGGCGTGGGCCTAGCGGGCGCGTGGTTCGCGGCGCAAGGCGGCTATGGCAATTTGCTGCTCGGCGCTTGTTTGTTCCAAGCGCAGAGCGTGCTCGACGGCTGCGATGGCGAGATGAGCCGCGTGACGCACCGCGGTTCGAAAACCGGAGAGTGGCTCGACACCGTCGGCGATGACCTCACCAACTACGGATTTTTCGCGGGTTCCGCGCTCGGCTTGTACCGAGTCAGCCATAACCCGCTGTACCTCATCGCCGGCGCGGTCACCGTGATCTCAGGCTTAATCGGCAGCGGGCTCGAGTACCGTTACCTGATCAAGATTGGTTCCGGGGATCTCTTGAAGTACCCGCTCAGCCAAGGCCAGGGCACCGGACGCTTCGCCTTCATTCAGCCGCTGTTCAAGCGCGATACGTTCGTGTTCATGACCTTGTGCGCGGCAGCGTTGTCCTGCCTCGGGCCGATGCTGTGCGTGTTTGCCGCGGGAGCCGTGGGGGTGCTCGTCAGCGTGATCAAGACCGAGCTTCGCATGAGCCGTGAGGCACGGCAGAGCGAGACCGCACGGTGATACGCCGCTGTGCGCCGGGCGCCCTGCTCACGCTGCTCTGCTTCGCCGCGAAGGCCGGCGCACAGCTCCCCGCCGACGGCCAGCAAATCAAGACCAATCACTACGGCATCGACCTGTATCAAGGCCCAGTGCTCGCCAGCACCCGCGTGACCGGCCTGGCGGGCGCGTTCGTGGCCATCGGCGAAGGCGTCGAAGGGAGCACCCAAAACCCGGCCGCGCCAGCGGTGCGTGTGCCCTGGTCGAACGGGCACTTCGACTACGATTTGGGGGCGGGCGTGACGTTTCCCGCGACCATCAAGAACTCGGATTTCTTCAACTCCGGCAAACGCAC
>DATCFJ010000410.1:0-13763 GCA_036509605.1 Polyangiaceae bacterium
AACGGCGCGTTGGACCTGACGCTGAATGCCGTGTTCAAGAACCCGAGCGTCACGACCGGTTGGATTCTGTACAACGACGAAATGCCCGCGGGCGCGGACCGCAGAGACAACGGCGCGCTCGGCCACACCAAAGGCGTGATCGTGTTCGACACCGCCAGCAAGACCGGCTTCTGGATGCTGCACTCCTGGCCGAAGTTCGCGGACCCGGACGCGGCCAAGATGCCAACGCCCGCCTACGGGCAAACCTATTTGTGTATTGCCATCGATCTCGCCACCGCCAGCGCGCTGGCAACGCAGATGGTGAACCATCAGCAGCCGCAGACCTATCTGCCGCATTTGCCCATGACTCTACCCAAGAACGACCCCCTGTATCGCTTGAGCCAGCCGTTGGATGGCGATGACGCAGGCGACTCGGACTCGCTGGACTACGAGTCGCGCGGCGGCTTGAAGTTCAAGGTAATTGCCAAGAACCGCAAGTGGAACAAGGACTTTTGGAACGACTTGGTCGGCCCGACGCTGGGCGACGACATGGACGTGGAGACTTGGATTCGCGGTCCTATCGCGCCCACGCAGGACAGCGACGGTGTGCACAAGACCTTCGACATCAAGTTCATCGACTTGAGATCCTTCGGGACAGACTGGTCCTGGCCCGAATCGAAAGATCATGCCAAGTGGGGCATCACGTACAAGAATGATTGGGTCTGCGTCGGCGACATCAATCGCATGATCTCGCAAGAGAAGCGCGGTGGCGGGACGATCGCTTTCCAAGACGCCGATCTGTGGGCTGCGCTGAAGAAGACAGATTTGCTCATCCCACCACACGGCCAAACCATGGACCAAGCCAAGGCACTGCTCACAGCGACGCACGGAGTGCCGCAGCCGGAAGCCGCGGCAACGAAGAAAGCAGCCGCGAACAAGACCGCTCTGCCCACGAAGACCGCCAAGAAGAAAGCGACGACCAAGAAGGAAGCGACGACCAAGAAGAAAGCAACGACCAAAAAGAAAGCGACGACCAAGAAGAAAGTCGCCGCCGCCAAGACCACAAAGAAGAAGGTCTCGGCAAAGAAGGCTGCGAAGACTAAGCGAAAAGCGTGATCCCATCCCGTTCCCGCAGTGTGGGCGATGCACTCCCGAAACCGGCCGCAAGTAACGTGTTTCCATGGACCGCATCTCCCACAGCGACGACAGCGCGTTCATGCGTCGCGGAAAGGCTTGGTCGGAAGCCACCGAGCTCGCCCCCAGCTCCTTTCGGGTGCGCCTGGGCGGGCCGTTCCGCGGCGCGTGGATGGCGAGCTTGAGCTGCCGCTTGGCCGCCCTGAGCCTCTCCATCGATCACACTCATGCCCGGCTCACCGGCGACCAGATCTGGATCGCCGAGCTGCACCTGCTCGCGCTGCCCGGTGCGCCGGCGGCGCTTGGCCTCGATTACATCGCGCTTGCAGAGCAACCCGAGCCGGATCGAGCGGCGGCGTTCGAAGTCGATTCGTACCGGCTGATCGAATCGCGCGACTACGGCGGAACGCTGATGCTGACGCTCGAAGCCGCGGATTCCTTGGGCCTGCTCGGCGCGCTCTTGGGTGGGCTCGCCGAGCTCGAGCTGTTCCCGCTCGAGCTGCACATCGAGACGCGCATCGGCCGCGCCTATGACTCGCTCTGGTTAGCGGGCGCTTCGGGCTCGCCGCCGCCCGCCGCGGCAACAATGGCCGCCGAACAGCTGCTTAGTCGCTCGCGCAAAGCGACGGCGTAGCCATCAACTGGCGCTTTCGCCGGTCCTCATGCGCTGGATGAACCACCACAGGTGGCCCTCGGGATCCAGCGCGCCGTACGAGCGGTCCGACCAAAATTCGGCGCCGTAGTCTTCTGTGCGCGGGGCACGCATGATGTTCGCGCCCGCCGCGATGGCACGCGCGTGGTGCGCGTCCACGTCGTCGATGTGCAGCGCGAGCGCATGCGTGACGGCGCCACCTACCGAGCGCGGACTGCGCTGCATCTGTTGCCACGGTTCCTTACCGGTGGTGCCACCGACCATGATCAGCGCTTCGGCGAGGCACAACTCCGAGTGGTGCACGGTGCCGTCGTCCCCCTCGACCATCAGGCGAACCTCGAAGCCAAAGGCGCGGCACAGAAAATCAATCGCAGCGTGCGGATCGTCGTAATGCACCGATGCACTCAAACGCGGCCAGCCTGCGGGGGGTGGTTTCATGTCTTTTCCTCCTCTTTGTGTCAGCAGCGAGTCGATATCTAGCCTCTGACGCGATTCTCGCCAAGTCATCGCGAAACAGCCGCGGCAAGTGCTCGCGCCGCGCAAATCGGACTGCTACAACGCGGTCGTGCCGAACAGCCAACTGCCTCCTGTGCCGAGCCGCGAGCAACTGGTTCACCTGCTGTACGAGGCAGCCGAGCTCGAGCACACAATAATGTGCACCTACCTGTACGCCGCCTACAGTTTGAAGAACGGCGAGGCCGAAGGGCTCTCGGCCGAAGAAGCCGTCTCAGTCGCGGAATTTCGGCGTGTGATCCTACAGGTTGCAGTCGAGGAGATGGGCCACCTGACCGCGGTTTGGAACATCACCTCCGCGCTGGGCGCGGCGCCTCGCTTCGGGCGCGGCAACTTCCCGCTCGAGCCCGGTACGCTACCGGCGGGCATCGTGGTCAAGCTTGCGCCCTTCAACGAGGCGGTGATTCAGCATTTCATTCACCTGGAGCGCCCAGCTGGGTCCACTGAGCCGGAAGGGGAAGGCTTTCTGCCCGAGCGGCAATTCCGCCGCGGCGTCGACAGCGTGCGCTTGACGCCCATGGCGCTTGACTACGAAACCGTGGGCGCTTTTTACGAAACGTTGGAGAACCGGCTACACGCGTTCGTCAGCCATTTGGGTGAGGACGCGGCCTTCAGCGGCGACCCCGCGCTGCAGCTGTCGCCCCAAGAGCTGACGCTGGCGGGGGCACAACCCGTGGTGTGCATGAAGACCGCCATGGCCGCGCTGCAGACCATCGTGACACAAGGCGAGGGCGCGCCCGATTACAGCGAAGGCTCGCACTACCAAAAGTTCCTCGGTCTGCGCACGGAGTTTGCGCGAATCAAGGCGCTGAATCCCAATTTTCAACCGGCTTTCCCGGCCGCGCACAACCCGGTGCTCCGGCCGCCGGTAGCATCGAGCAAGCGCGTTTGGATCGAGCACGAGGAAGCCGCAGAGACGGTCGACCTCGCCAACACTGGCTATGCGTTGATGCTGCGGCTGATCGCGCACTCGTATTTGGTGCCGCGGCCCTCCTCGGAGAAATCGTTGGCTGTCGATCTGTCGCTCGGCTTGATGCGCGCGGTGACGCTGCTCGCTGAGCGCGCGGCGCGTTTGCCGGCGGGGCCGAGCAATCCAGAGTGCAACGCGGGCATGTCCTTCACGGCGCTGCGCGACGCGGCCTCGTTGCCGCCCGGAGCGAGCGCGCGTCGTTTTTTTGGGGAACGCTTGGCGGAGTTGGGCGAAGCGACCAACGCGCTGGCGGAAAATGGCGACCCGCGCGTGGTCAACGCGGCGCGCATCATCAACGAGCTCGCGGCGCGCGCGAGCCGCGGCTTTGCCTCTATTTCGCCGCTCGCGCCGGTATCCGCACCGCCCGCGGTGCCGAGCGCAGGTAGTGTCCCTCCGCCAATCCCCAGCAAAGTAGAGGGCGTTGAGTACATCGAAGCCAAGGACCTGACCTTGATCTACGAGGGTAAGAAATGCATCCACTCGCGCTTCTGCGTAACGGGCGCACCGAAGGTGTTCCTGGCGAACGTGCAAGGTCCGTGGATCCACCCGGATGCCATGCCGGTAGACTCGTTGGTCGAAATCGCGCATGTCTGTCCGTCGGGCGCGATCCGCTATCGTCGTAAGGACGGTAAACCCGAGGAAGCGGCGCCACCGGTCAATCTGATCGCGACGCGCGAGGCGGGGCCGTACGCGGCGCGCGGCGCGCTCAATATTGCGGGGCAAGCGGCCTTCCGCGCCACGCTGTGCCGCTGCGGTGCGTCCAAGAACAAGCCCTACTGCGACGGCTCACACCACGAGATCGGCTTCTCTGCCAGCGGCGAGCCGCAGACGGGCCAGGCGGACATGCTGGCGGTGCGCGACGGCGAGCTCGCCATCGAGCCGTTGCTCGACGGGCCACTGCAAGTGCGCGGAAATCTCGAGATTACGAGCGGCACGGGGCGCGTGGTGGCGCGCGTGCAGCAGGCTCGGCTGTGTCGCTGTGGGGGCAGCGCCAACAAGCCGTTCTGTGACGGGACCCACGCACGGATCGGCTTCAAATCCGAGCTAACCGCAGACGACTCGACTCATGTTTCAAAGCTCGCCCAGTCGAGCAAATTCTAGATCCCGTCCCGCGCAAGCGGGTGTACCGTCGCGCCCGTGAAACCCAGCCCAGTCTCCGCACACGACCATATCGACGGCCCGGCCGACGCGCCCATCACGCTGATCGAATACGGCGACTACGAGTGCCCGTTTTGCGTGAAGGCGTATCCGGTCCTGGAGAGCGTCCGCCAAACCTTCCACGGCAAGCTGCGCTTCGTGTATCGGCATGTGCCTAAGTCGGGGGCGCAGGGCTTCGCCAAGCAAGCCGCTGAGGCCTCCGAGTTTGCCGCCTCACGAGGTAAGTTTTGGGCCATGCACGCCGAGCTGTTCGCCAACGGTGAACAGCATGACCTCGAACAGCTGGTGCGCTGCGCGATCGCGGTTGGTTTGGACGGCGCGGCCTGTCGCAACGCGCTGGTCGAGCGAACCTTCGCCGAGCGCGTGCGCGAGCTGAGCGTTGCCTCGGTGCGCAGCGGCATCATCGGCACTCCCACCGTGTTCATCAACGGCACGCACTACGAGAACCGCATCGAAGTGCCGCTCTTGGAGGCCGCAATCCGCCGCGAGTTAGAAGCGCCCCGCCCCGCCTGAAAGTCACGCTAAAAGTTGCCGCTCGAGAGATCGCTTCACGGCGCTTGCGCGGTAACCGCGGCCTCGACAGCGCTCATCGCATGATCCTTTTCCGACCGCTCCAATAGTGGGTGCTCCCCACCAATCGGCGGCCGGACACAGCTGGTTTGCCGAGACAATTGGCCTGTTTTCGGACCCAAATCGGTGGGGGCTAACGCTTGACCCCGGTTGGCGCCTTCGAGCCCGCGCCTGCCGTGCAAAACTCTTGCATCCGCAGCGAGCGCGAAAGGCGCCGGGGGTGACACCTTCCGCTGGGGTGCTACTCGTGACAGGAGAGGTGAACCAATGGGGCTCGCCGGGGCGGACGCGGAGCGGTCGCTGCGTCCGGGCGCGCGCGCGGCCGTGCCAAGATGAGGAGTCGTCGGAGGGTTGTGTCATGGATCCGAAAAAGGCATCGGTTCGGCTCGGGAGTATCTTCTTACAGGACAAAAGCATGCCTGAGAAAGCCTTAGTCCCCGTAGATACCGAATCCGAGTGGCTCGAAGCCGATGGTCTGGGCGGCTTCGCCTCCGGCACTACATTGGGTGTCGCCACTCGGCGGTACCACGCGCTGCTCTTGACGGCGCAAAATCCGCCGTCGAGTCGCTTCGTGTTGGTCAACGGTTTCAGCGCGTGGCTCGAGACCCCGAGCGGCAGAGTCCAACTGACGCGCCACCACTTCGCGCCCGGCGTGCTCACCGAAGCGGACGCGAGCATCGAGAGCTTCAGCGCAGAGCCGTGGCCCAGCGTTCGCTACGTCACGAGATCCGGCTTGGTCGTGATCCAAGAGCTGTTCGTCGTTCACGGTAGCCCAACCGTCGTGCTGAGCTTCCGCGCACAGGGCAACCTGCAGGGCGTGAAGCTGTGCCTGCGGCCGTTCCTGTCCGGCCGCGACTTTCACTCGTTGCAGCGCGAGAACTCGAGCTACCATTTCGAGCCCGAACAGCACGGCTCACGGCTGCGCTTTTCGCCCTACCCCGGCGTGCCCAGCATCGACATGCTGAGCAACGGGCAATACACGCACGCGCCCGATTGGTACCGCAATTTCCGCTACGCGGAAGAACAGAACCGCGGTCTGGATTGCGACGAGGACCTGGCAGCGCCCGGCATTTTGAGCTTCGAGCTTGCTCTAGGCCCCGCCGTTTGGATCTGCAGCGCGACGACTCCTGGCGAGGCGTTGTCCGAGGGCAGCACGGCCGAAGCATCTTTGGCGAGGATGCGCCGCCGCGAGAGCGCGCGACGCGACGCGTTTCCAAGCGCGCTCGAGCGCGCCGCGAATAGTTACCTGGTGGCACGCGGCAAGGGCCGCACAGTGATCGCCGGTTACCCCTGGTTCGGTGATTGGGGCCGCGATACGTTCATCGCGTTGCGCGGTCTGTGTCTTGCTACCTCACGCTTCGCGGAGGCTCGCGACATCCTCGTCGAGTGGTCGCGCGTTGTCTCGGAAGGCATGCTGCCGAACCTCTTTCCCGACGCCAACGGCCAGCCCGAGTACAACTCGGTGGATGCCTCGCTCTGGTACGTGATCGCCGCCAATGAGCTGCTGCAGAGCCCGCAAGGCTCGAGCCTGCTCTCGGCCGAAGACCAGCGCGCGCTCGAGGGCGCGATCTTGGCGATCGTCACGGGCTACGCCAAGGGCACGCGCTTCGGCATTCGTCGCGCTTCGGACGGGCTACTGGCGTGCGGCCTGCCCGGCGTACAGCTCACCTGGATGGACGCCAAGGTGGGCGACTACGTCGTCACACCGCGCATCGGCAAACCGGTAGAAATCCAAGCGCTCTGGCTCAACGCGCTGGCCGCTGCCGGGCGGCTTTCGCCTGAGCGCTCGGAGTTGCAGAGCGCGGGGCACGCGTCCTTCGAAGCGCGTTTCTGGAACGAGGCCACGGGCTCTCTGAATGACGTCGTCGACGTCGATCATCAAGCTGGCCGTGTCGATGCCTCGCTGCGCCCCAATCAGATCTTTGCCGCGGGCGGGCTGCCCCTGAGCCTGCTCTCGCCCGAGCGAGCGCGCCGCGTGGTCGACGTCGTCGAGGCGCAGCTTTGGACTCCGCTTGGATTACGCTCGCTCGCGCCGAGTGACTCGGCGTACGTCCCGCACTACCAAGGCGGCGTGTGGCAGCGCGATACCGCGTATCACCAAGGCACGGTTTGGCCGTGGTTGGTGGGCCCCTTCGTGGAAGCCTGGTTGAAGAGTCGCGACAACACGACGAGCGCCAAGCGCGCTGCACAGCAACGCTTCGTCGCGCCGCTGCTTCTGCACTTGAACCGCGCCGGCATCGGCCATGTCTCTGAAATCGCCGATGCAGAGGCTCCGTACACCCCACGCGGCTGCCCCTTTCAGGCCTGGTCGGTGTCTGAGCTCGTGCGCCTGACTCGCCAAATACTAGCCGAGTGAGTACCTGCCGCCCGATCGCGGCCAGGAGGAACCAAGCTCGGCTACTGCGACGAAAGATTGCCGCGGCCTAGGCGCAAAGTCACTGGTGCACGACGACCACGCTGTAGTTCTCGACAATCGAATGGGCAGTAGTGCTGATTGGCCCCGCGGAGGTGTTCTGATCGTGGTTGCCAACCTTGAAGTAGGGTGAAGTATAGTTCGTGTTCAGAGCCGCAGGCGCATTGAGAGTGTTGTTGCCACCGCTGTCTTTGGACTCTTCATAGAAGAGCCCGAAGCTCTTACCGTTGAACTGCAGCTCGCATAACGTATTGCCGCCGCCGCCGTCGAACACCTGAGCAACGGTGACACCTGAGCCCTTCACCACTTTGCCAGTGACCGTCATGGTGTTGGTGCCTGTGGCTTGCCAGCCCGCCTCGCTGCCAGCGGGAGTCAACTCACGCAGCCAACTCGGCGTGCTCGGCTCGTGACGACATTAGCCGCGCAGCATTTGATTCAGAGTGCGCGCAAGAGTGCCGTAGTCGAGAGGTTTGCTGAGCAGCTCGCGGATGCCGACCTTGCGCAGCTCGGTCGTAGTCAGCTGGCCGCTGGAGCCCGAGACCAAGATCACCGGCAGACCCGGACGCACGGCAAGCACCTGACGGGCCAGCTCGACACCTGTCATCGCTGGCATGGTCAGATCGGTGATCAGTGCGTCGAACGCCCCGGGGTCGCTCTGGAACGCCGTCAAAGCAGCCTCGGAGCTTTGGAACACGGTCGCGCGGTAGCCGAGGCGCTGCATCATCTTTTGCGCGACGGCGCCCAGCACCGGTTCGTCGTCGACGAATAGGACTCGCTCCCCATCGCCGCGAGGGATCTCCGTGGCAAGGACGGGCGGCGGCTTCTCGAGGGCCGGGCGCGCAGGCAGGTAGATCGCGAACGTGGTGCCTCGACCAAGCTCGCTGTCGACGGTGACCACACCGCCGTATTCTTTGACGATGCCGTGCACGACGGAGAGGCCAAGGCCCGTGCCCTCGCCCGAGCCCTTGGTGGTAAAGAACGGCTCGAAGATCCGCTTGGCCGTGGCGGCGTCCATACCGTGCCCCGTGTCCTGCACGGTCATGCAGACGTAGCCTCCCGGCTGAAGCTCGCCGTGCAGTTTGGGTCCTGACTCGGACACCTGCAGCTCGCTCAACTCCACCTTGATTCCGCCTTGCGTGCCCTTCATGGCGTGCGCCGCATTGGTGCACAAGTTCATCACGATCTGATGCACTTGAGTCGGATTGGCCAGCACGTCCGGCACGGCGTCTTCGATCTGTTGCTCTAGAGCAATCGTGGACGGCAAGCTGGCGCGCAGGAGCGACAAGGCCTCCTTGATGATCGGCGCCAGTTGCAGGGCCTCACGCTCCTCCTTTTGCTGCCGACTAAAGGACAGGATCTGGCGAACTAAATTCACCGCGCGCGCGCTGGCGTTGAGCACCTCGTCGAGGTTCGCCTGCAGCCCGTGATTACCCGAGTTCTCCAGCTTGGACAGCTCCGAGTAAGAAATGATGGCGCCCAAGATATTGTTGAAATCGTGAGCGATACCGCCGGCCAAAGTACCGAGTGCGTCGAGCTTTTGCGCCTGGCGCAATTGCTCCTCCAGCTCTTTTTGTTGTTGCTCGGCGCGCTTTTGCTCGGTTACGTCCAGCGAGATCACCAGGGTGAATTTCTCCTCGCTGATGGTGATCACGTCGATCCACAACACGCTGTGTCGGATTTTACCTGACTTCGAGCGGAACGCTTGCTCGTGGGCGTGCAAGTGCCCGTGCGTTCGCAGCTGCTCGATGATCGCGGCTCGATCTCTCGGGTCTTGGTAAACACCGAGCTCTGCCGTCGTGCGTCCAATAACCTCTTCGCGCGTAAAGCCGCTGAAGGTCAGGAAGCGGTCGTTGGCAGCAATCATTCGGCCGTCCGAGAAACTACTGAGCGTGATCGGAATCGGACTGTGATCGAAAATGCGGGAGAAGCGCAACTCAGACTGTTTGATCACCGTCTCCGCGCGCTGGCGCTCAGTCACGTCCAGCTGGATGCCGTCCCACACGGCGCGGCCGTCGGGGAGAAGCCGGGGCGCGGACGAAAGCTCCATCCAGCGCGTCACACCATCCGGGCCGAGCATTCTGATGGTCGCGTTGAACGGAGTCTCATCCGCCAAGGACCTGTGCTCCGCCGCGCGCAGGATGGTCTTGTCCTCCTCGTAAATCTGGCCATAGAGCTGCTCAGCGTCGGCTAGGGCTGCCTCCGCGGAGACACCGTTGAGGCGTTCGACACCAGCGCTGACATAAAGAAAGCGCATCTTCCCGTCGAAGTCGCGCATCACCTGATACACCATACCCCCCGGCAAGTTGTCGCCGAGCGCGCGCAGCTGGGTCTCCTTCGCTCGTAGCTCCTCCTGGCTTTTGTGGATCTCGGCGTAGCGCGCAGAAAGTAGGCTGCGCATGATCAGCGCCATCGCGAAGCCGGCCAGGGTAAGCGTGGCGATGATGATCGAGTAGCCGTGGAGCCGCCTGTCCTGGATGCCACGAATGCGAATCGCTAACAAGCGATCGAGCTCGTCTGCTCCTGTGTCGAACAGGCGGAAGGTTTCGGTATATGCCGTCCAACCGGCGGCCTCGAGCTCGGCCGCCGGAACTGCTTCCCCTGCAGCGGCGCGATCTAGCAGCGAAAGGAAGGGTTGCTCGGCGGCGTCCAGGTGAGCCACCGCCGGCGGCAACCGGAGCTGCATTGACGCGCTAATGCCGTTGAAGCGTGCATCCTCGCTCAGCGCGGTCTGGGCGTCTCGCTTGATGCGTTCCAGGTCGGCCTCGCGGAGCGTTGCGGCGAGCACGGCGATTTGCGTCTGCTTCGAGCGCGCCTGACCGCTCTCTAGCCAATCAGTCACCAATGTGGTTACTTCGGCGAGCCGCAGCTCGGTCTGGGGCAGCGTGCTCAGCGTGATATCCATCAGGTAGTAGCTGTCGAGATCGCTGTCCAAAATCAGATTCGAGCGGTCTCCGGCATATCGAATCATGCCGCGCACGGCCTCGAGTAGCTGTCTCGTGGCCTGGTCGCCAGCGGCAACCGAAAGGGGCGCTCGCTCTAGCTCTGCCCATTCCCGCTCTAGCGCGCTCAGCTGCGACGCATCCTCGAGCTCCCCTGCGTCGGCTGCTACGACCGCCTTCAAGGCCTCGTCGATCTGCTGCCGGGCTTTGGACAGCTCGAGTTGGTCCGGGGTCTGAGCCGCAAGCGTTCGCCGGACGGCCGCCTGATAGGTCGGGAGCCGCTGAAATAAGCGCTGCAACGGCCGTTGAAAGGCGTTGCCTCGCTGCTCCTTTTGACCGAACTCGATCGCGCCGCTGTACGAAATATTGATTAACACCAGCGAAACAACGAATAGCGGCAGGGCGCCGGTCAAACCCACCAGCAAAATGCGCAGCCACAATCTCGTGTCTCGCACTGCTCGCGTGTTGTCGGTCATCATTCGGCCCAAAGCTCAGAACGCTCGAGCATAATCCAATATTTTGCCGGCAAAGCCTGTGGGATAGTTACCCACAGGGCCGGGGCAGCATTAGTCAATGCCTCGCGGCCTGGCGCAATACCGGTCTTTCCGAAAAATGAATTGCCACAGAGCGCCTCGTGTAGGATTCCGGCGACCATGAGCACGGTGCTCGTCATCGACGATGACGCTCAGATGCGGGGTGTGCTCGCCCTGTATCTGAAGCGGCTGGGACACACAGTCGTGGAAGCCGCCACGCTCGCGGAAGGTCGCGCCCAGCAGGCTAAGGAAGACCCCGACCTCACCATCGTCGACTACCACTTGCCCGATGGCACCGCCTTCGATCTGATCGGCTCGACTCGCGAGCGAGACTCGGCCGAGGCCATCATCGTGCTCACTGGCCTCGGCACGATTGACCTCGCCGTGCGAGCCATCAAGGCGGGCGCAGAGCAATTCTTGACCAAGCCGGTCGATCTCGAGTCCCTCGGGATACTCGTGCGGCGCACTCTGGAGTCCCAGCGTGACCGGCGCCAGCGCGCGCTCCGCGCGGGCACGGCGAAAGATGCCGCCAACCCCTTTCTCGGCTCCAGTCGCAAGATTCGCGAAATCCGCGAGATGGCCGAGGCCGTGGTGGACTCCGAGGCTCCGGTGTTGGTGCTCGGTGAGACCGGAACCGGCAAGGGCGTGCTCGCTCGCTGGCTGCATGCTCGGGGCCCGCGTCGCAGCGAGCCGTTCGTCGATCTCAATTGTGCCGGGCTGTCTCACGAGCTGGTCGAATCCGAGCTCTTCGGCCACCGGCGCGGCGCGTTCACCGGCGCTGTCGGCAACAAGCCTGGCCTGCTCGAGGTGGCCGACGGCGGCACCTTGTTCCTGGACGAGATCGGCGATCTCGAGCTCGCTGTGCAGCCTAAGCTGCTCAAAGTGTTGGAGGAGGGCAGCTTCCGACGCGTTGGGGACGTCTCGAGCCGCTCCGCGGACGTGCGTCTGATCGCCGCCACGCACAAGAACCTCGGGGCCATGGTGCAGGCCCAAAAATTCCGGGAGGATCTGCTGTTTCGCATCAACACGCTGGTCTTCGAGCTGCCGCCCTTGCGCGAGCGCGGCGAAGACCTGAGCGAGCTCGTCCAAGTTCTGCTCGTGGAGCTGGCGCAGAAGAAAGGGCGAGTCATCCCGAGCCTGAGCCCGGACGCGCTTCTGCTGCTCGGTCGCTATCATTGGCCTGGGAACATTCGCGAGCTGCGCAATGTCCTCGAGCGCGCGCTCTTGTTCGCCAAAGGGGACGTGCTGGATCGCACGACACTGCGCTTCGACCGTTCACTCGACCCGGAGGAAAAGGAGACTAGTGCGCTGACGCTCGACGAAGCTGAGCGTCGACACATCACTGGCGTTCTGCGCGGGGCCGGCGGACAGGTGGAGAAGGCGGCTCAAGTGCTGTCACTGTCACGTAGCTCGCTGTACGCAAAGCTGAAGAAGTACGGCATCAAGGTCGCGGAGAGCTGAACGGCTTTGCTCACCCCTTCACCCCTTCGGGTATCTCGAAGCGAGTCGGGTATCTCGAAGCGAGTCAGCGCGGCGCGGCCCAGACGGAGGACGCACGCTCCGAGACAGCGCCACGAACCACCGCTTGTGCCAGGCGCGCAGCCATTCGGTCGAGCGCTAGGACCTCGTCCGCCGCACCAAGATCAAAGGCGGCCTTGGGCATACCCCAGACGACTGAGCTGGCTTCGTCTTGCACCAAGGTGAGCGCGCCGGCCGTGTGCATCGCCAATAGCCCGTCTGCGCCGTCTCGACCCATGCCGGTCAGCAGTACGCCAACGGCCTCTGCGCCGGCAGCTTCGGCTGCGGCGTGAAACAACACGTCGACGGGTGGCCGGTGGCCGTTGACCTTCGCGCCATTTCGCACGCTGACGCACAGCTCCGAGCCGCGGCGCTCGAGAACGACGTGTTTGCCGCCCGGCGCGACCACCGCGGTCCCGCGTTTCAGCACTGCGCCGTCGCGCGCTTCTTCGATACGCAACGGACTGAGCTGATCGAGCCGGCGCGCGAAGGCCTCGGTGATGTACGGCGGCAAATGTTGCACGATCACTACGGGTGGGCCGTCGACCGGTAGCGCTCGGGCGATGGTTTCAACCGCGACCGTGCCGCCCGTGGACGCGCCAATCGCAACGACTCGGCACTCCGGCCGCGCTCGGCTGTCGTTGTTGGCGCGGCGCGACGGCGCGGCCGACGGCGCCCTCGACGGCGCGCGGACAGCGAGTCGCGACTCCGCAGCGTCAGTGCGGCGTGTGCTCGCCGCGGCACGCACCGCGGCCGTGAGATCCGCCGCCATTTGCGGAACCGACTTGGCGTCGGGCGGCTTGTTCACCACGGCCACTGCGCCGGCTTCGAGCGCTCGCAACGCGGTGTCGCCGCCGTCGAGCGTGAGCGACGAGCAAACCACGACCGGCATCGGGAAATGGTGCATCAGCCGTCGCAGAAACGAGATGCCGTCCATGCGCGGCATCTCCAGATCCAAAACCGTCACGTCGGGACGAAGCTCGACAATGCGGTCACGTGCCGCATAAGGGTCCGATGCCTCGCCGACCACTTCGAACCCCGCGGCGCTGCTCAGCACGCGCGCAATCAAGCGACGTGCCAGCGGCGAGTCGTCCACGAGTAATACTCGAATCATGACGCGACTCGCGGGCTCACCGTCCAAATGACACGCACTAGGTCTCCAGAGTCGGCAAGTAGATTGGCCGTGTGCGCGTCGCCACTAGTCGAGGCAGAAGGCTCGCGGCTAAGCAACGCGGGCAGTCCGATGTCGCACGCCTCCCCCTCACAGAAGCGCTCGACTAAGCTGCCCACGAGCACGTTCGCCAGCTCGGCGACCGCGCTCTCGGCCTGTGCCTCCGACTCCGGGTCATCGGGCGCGATGCCGAGCATGTCTGCGGCCACGACC
>DATCFJ010000411.1:0-2228 GCA_036509605.1 Polyangiaceae bacterium
GATGTATTCGCGGCGCGTCCAATAGTGCAGGGTCGAGAGCGGCACGCCCGCCAAGGCGGCAGCCCGGTCTGCCGTGTATGCCCCGTGCGGATCCACACGTGAAGTATTACGCGAGCGAGAACCACGACAAGTCGTGGACCGGAACATGCGGATTGCCTCGCTCCCATCGAAGGGCGCTGCCACTACGGCCGCGCCACACAAGTTCGAACCGTGCTCGGACCCGGCGCCGAAAGAGGAGCGGTAGCCGCCTGAGCGTGCTGGTTTCGAGATCCGGCATTCGGGCAGACCTGGACCCGCGCATGACAGCGACACGCTGGCGTCGGCTGCCGAGTTTAGGCACCAGTGCCTTAATCCCTGTCAACTCCGGGCAATCGCCGCTAATCCGTGGCACCAGCGGACTCGCTCGATTCCTCAAGCGTTCCGGCCTCGTCGGGGTCGGCGGCGGTGCTGCTTTGCAAGCAGGAGGTCGCCGGTTCGAGACCGGCTGGCTCCATGGGGGAAGTTGCTGCAACGCGGCAGGGTTTCGACTTGCGCTCCATGTGTAGTGAGCGAGTGCGCGACGGTCGCCAGTGCCTAAACCCCGCGCGCGGGCGTTGTCCCGCGGCTGGCGCGTCCTGAATCCCGCTGTTTCTTTCACGCCGAATTCAGCACTCTCGGCGTCGGCTGTTTCCAGCGGCGCGAGTCTGGTCGAAGCCTGCGACCGAGGCAGGGAGCGTCGGCGCGGGGCGCGGATCACCGCCCGGTCGCGCGTCGTATTCGCGCTCCCGCAGAGAGCGGGCAGCGACAGCCCGGGACCTCTCGCCCGCGGGAAGAGTAGAGCCGTGCTTGATCGATCGCGAGGCCTGTCCGTTGAGGATCGTGGGTCACGACCCTCAACGGACATAGGGCGGTCGCCTTCGGCGTACTCGCTGGGCCTTAGGCCTTCTTCGTGATCGCGTTGCCTGCCGGGGAGACGAGCCACCACGGCGCCCCGAAGGTCGTGTTCGCCTGCCCGGTGATCTGTCCGGGCTTCACGTCGGATACGTATCGGTAGAGCGGATGTCCGTTGTAGGTCAGTTCGCGCTTCGTGCTGCTGTCGGTCACGGGAATCGAGCCGAGCATCGATGCCGAGACGCCGGGCCCCGCCGTCGGCGTCCTGTTCACTAGCGCGAGCGGCCACACACTCTCGCAGGCATCTGAGCAAACAGTCTTGTTCTTCTGCTTGTCCTTCACCCACAGGTACAGCGTGTTGCCCTTACTATCGACGAGAATCTTGCCGTACTTGGTGGAGCGCACAGATACGGAGGACGCCGCAGCGGACGTGCGAGCGCTCACGTGCACGCCACTGGCAGCGGCGGCGCTCGCGGCAAGGCCGAGGGTGCCGATGGCGAGAGCGGCGGACATGAGTCTTTGGTGGTGCATTGGCGGGACCTCCGTAGTGTGGGGAAAACCGACGCACGAGAGCGCACCGGCCTAGGCACCGACCGTATGCGCCGCGACTTAGCGCAAGATCTGCACGCGATGAGCATGCGCTCAAGGTACGCGTATCAGAACCATTGCCAGAGGCCGCGCGTGCCGCCACAGCGCCGTAGCCGCCTGACGGCATATGCCGCGCTGTCGCCTTGGTCAGGCGAAGACCAAAAGTCGGGGACCGTGGGCAGCGGCGACCCGTAGGCTCATCACATGGCGGCGCGGACGTACGTGATGTTGACGATCAAGACTGCAGACGCTGGAGAGTTGGCCGCCGTCGAAGAGGGGCTGTCGGCGGCGCTGCCGGGCGCGACGATCGAGGCGACGCACCGATTCGTAACCGATCTAACGCAGCTCGAGCCAGAGACGCGGACGCCCGCCCTCTACCAGTGCCACCTCATGGTCCGCGTCCCCGGCGTGGGTGGCGCTGAGGCTAGCGGGAGGCTCGAAGCGCTCGCGCCAGAACTCGGCGTGCGCCTCGCCGAAGTCCTCACGCGGCTGGACGAGCCGTGCGAGTTCGTCAGCTACCACGGGACTGGAATCCTCGGCCTCGCTGACATCGACGAGGGCTTGGAACTTCCTTAGGCACTGAGTACGCAGCGGCCACGCGACTGCTGCTCTGCGCGCGAAGAGCAGGAACGACAGCCCGCGCCGCTGTACGGGGAAGGCTTCGACTGGTGGGGTATGCCGTTGTGTTGTTAGTCGCGGCTCGCCTAGAGCTGTACGCGACTTGGGGTGCTATCGGGACCTCGACGGGACGCTGATCGGTTCGAGCGCGT
>DATCFJ010000412.1:0-3878 GCA_036509605.1 Polyangiaceae bacterium
GGTTGCCGAGCTCGTTCACTCCGCGACCCTGCTTCACGACGACGTCGTCGATGAGGGAATGGAGCGCCGCGGTGTGCCGACGTCTCGCTTGTCTTGGGGCAATGCGATCAGCGTGCTGGGCGGTGATTTGCTGCTCGTGCACGCGCTCTCTCGCGCGCAGACACACGCGCCCGAGGTCATGCCGGATCTGATCGCCACGCTACGACGTTTGGTCGATGGCGAGATCGTTCAGCTTCGAGGCCGTAGCGAGCTTGACGTTTCCGAAGCGACCTACGAGCGGATTCTGCGCGACAAGACCGCGTCGCTCTTTGCCTGGTCGACGCGCACCGGTGCTCGCTTGGCTGGCGCAAGCTTTGAGGATCAAGAACGCCTGGCTGGTTTCGGAGAACGCCTCGGGATCGCCTTCCAACTGGTGGACGACGTGCTCGACTACTCCGGGGCAGACACCGGTAAGACGCTGCTCACTGATCTGCGCGAGGGCAAGCTGACGCTGCCGCTCGTTCTGGCGGTAGCGCGCATGCCCGAGCTGGTGCAGCCGCTGAAACGCATCTACGCGGGCGATCGCGAACCGGTTACGCTGGTCAGCCGCGCAGTCGTTGAAAGCGGCGCGTGTGACGAGGTTCGCCGGCGAGCCAGCGCGCACACGCGTTCTGCGGTCGATGCGCTGCGCTCCGTCCAACCGGGACCTGCGCGCGTCTTGCTCGAGAGCGTCGCTCAGCAGCTCGCGGCGCGCGCCGCGTAGCGGGCTGCCGTTCGCTTCAGTTGAGCGTCTTCTGCTGCTGCGCGAGCGGCCCGTCGGGCTCGAGAAACGTGGCCGTGATTTCACGCTCTAGGGCAGCGCGGATCTCGGCCGCCACGTGCTCTACGGAGCCCGCCAGCCGCTCGACGTTGCGCTGGTAGACGAACACGCGTGCGGTCATGGTCGCGACCGTGGCGCCAGCGTTGACGCCGTCCAAAAGCAATAGCGCGCGTGGGTCGACACCGTCCACCACGACCTCGACCCCGGGCACGTCGGCCGCGTACACTTCGTCTTCGCGGACGAAGCGCCGCAACTCTTCGGGTAGCGACGCGAGCGCGCCGCGTGCGGTCATCTCGAACGTGTCGCGCGACAGCGACCAGGGCGGCGTGCCGAGCTCGAGATCGAGATCGCGAGAGGCGAGGAATGCGCTCGTCGCGCCGTGCGCATCGCCGCGCTCGTCGCGCAGGAGCCCCAAGTAGTACCAGGCTTCCGCGTTCTTCGGGCTGCGCTTCACGGCGTCATCGATCAAAGGGAAGGCGCGCTCGAGATCGCCGATCTCGTACAGCGCGCGGCCGACTAGGAAGGTGTGATTCGGATTTTCGAAGGGCCCTTCGGGGAACTTGCGACACAGCTCGCTGGCCGCTTCCGCCTCGCCTTTGCCGAGCAAGGCGTCGAACTTGAGCAGCAGCGCGTCGACGACCTCATCGTCGGTTTCAGCGAGGTCCAGGGCTTGGTCACAGAGCGACAGCGCTTCCTCGAAATCACCGAGCGGGTGCACGTACACCTCGGCTGCGTTGAGCATGGCTTCGAGATAGGTGTCGTCGAGCGTGATTGCTTGCCGGTAGTGCTCGGTGGCTTCGTCGAACTCGCCCTTCAACGCCGCGACGTACCCGAGCAGGTTGTATGCTTCCGGCGACTGGCTATCGATCTCGAGGGCGCGACGCGCGGAAAGCTCCGCGCCGCGTGGGTCACCGCGTTGAACGAGGTCCCATCCGCGATCGAGGTGTGCCGAAAACTGATCCATGGCCGCGTGGTGATGGTCCTGTCACAGGGTCGCGTCAATTCCATCCGACCGCTTTCGGGGAAAGTTTAGAGGGCCCCGACATTTCGGCAATTTATGCGCGAAAACTCGCGGGAAAGCCGTGGGTCATTTCACAAATGCACGATCACCCGACTCCCGGGATTGGTGTCGGTTGCGTGCACCCCGTGCCAACCACTGGGCAGCGGCGGGTCGGCAAAGAAGAACAGGTACTTGGCATCGAGCGGCGAGAGGTTCACGCAACCGTGGCTCATTTGAGAGCCGAAGTTCGCGTGCCAGAACGCGCCGTGCAACGCGTAGGAGCGGAAGAAATACATCACATAGGGCACGTCTTCGATGCTGTACGGGAGATCGCCAGCGGCCGTGCCGTCGCCGTCCATGGTCGTCGTGATGTGCTTCTCGCGGATCCGCCACTCACCGGTCGGGGTGCGGTGATCCTTGTCCTTGATCTTCGACTCGCGCCCGCTAGAGATCATGGTCGCGTAAATCGGTTTTTCGCCTTCGAACGCGACCACGGTTTGGGTGGTTAAGTTGACGTCGATCCAGCGCTCGTTGGGCTTTAGATCCGTGGGCATCGGCCCCGGGCTGGTGCTCCGGATCTGTGAGCGTTTGACCCAGCTGCCATCGCCGGTCTCCGCGTACGTCGTGCCGTGAAAGTCCTGCTCTTTGCCAGTCAATTGCACCGGAGCAAAGTGGTCGTAGGTTTTCGCCGGTTTGATCGAGCCGGAGCTCGAGCTTGAGTCGATCGTGTAACTGGAGATCGCCTTGTTCCCGCCGAATACGAAGCCCATGGGCAGCTTCCAGTCGCTGCTGAGCTCCACCCCCTTGAACTTCGAACCAGAGGTTTGCCAGAAGCGATCGCTCGGCGTCACGAGCCCGCGTGTGGTCTTGTACCAAGAGCGACCGTTCCACTTGAATGTCTTGTCAACGGCCACATAAAACCCGCTCACCATCCGCTTGGCGAGGATGGCGTCGGAGTCTTCGGACAGCTGATCGAGCTTCAGCTCGTTCATGTGGTCCTTCATGTCGTCGCGCTGCCACCAGGGCTTTTCCGGCTCCGGATCTGCCGTTTCTTGGGCGGTTGGTAAAGCCACGCCGGCGTCGGCCAAGGCTGCGTCGAGGCGCGCGGGGAGGGCTGCCGCGCCGGCATCGGCGTCGCTGCTCTTGTGAGCCTTCTTGCCGCTGGCGCTGGCCTCGTCGCTGTCGGCGTCGGTGGCCTTGGCGTGCAAGTACGGTTCGTACTTGTCCATCTGCTCGCGAGACGGCACCGACTTGTATAGAGGAGTGCCGTTCTTGGCGTTGCGTGCGTACGGATAGGGCAGCACGTCCTCGAGGTTTGGCGCTTGGGTCGCGAATTTGACGTCTGGGTGGTTGAGATCGGTCGTGCCGAGATTACCGCACACGAAACCGCCGCTGATGATCTTGTACCAGCCCGCCGTGCAGCTCTTCTTGCTGACCGTGGTCGCCTCGACGGCGACGCGCCCGCCGTTGCGCAAGTAGCCAAGCTTCTTGCCTTCAAAAGATGGCTCGCCGTACACGCCGGCGGCGCTGGCGGTGATGGCGAGCCAGGGGCCCTTGTAGTCGGCCGGTGGCGCGTTGCTTGGAGCGGCGATCCCCGGAGCACCCTCGCTACCGGCTGGCGCGGCGGAGGCGACGGCTCCGCCGGCCGTCTTAGGCGCCGCCTGGAGCTCCTTGGGCAACGTGGGCGAGCCGGCCTGAGGTGGCGCTGCTTGGACGCTGCTGGGCGCGGCTGAGGGGCCCGGAGGGGGGGTCCGGTCGCAGGCGGCCAGCAGCAATAGGATCAAAGCAGGAGCCCGGCGCTGGGCGTGCAGAGGTTGGAGGCTGAGTCGAGGCATCTCGGGCAAGGCTTTCCCCGGGTTCTTTCCACAGGCGACGGGCACGATCCACTTCTCGGTGTTTTTCATTCGGGCTACGGGCCGTTACTGCGAGCGGCGTGCCACGATAAAAGACTGCTGGATTCGCCGCTTGGGCGCGGTTTCGGTATGTTCCGCGCGTGGACTCGAAGACGCACCGGCGCGGCCCAGCCGACACGAGCAACGGCCGTTTTGCCAAGCTGCTGGCCGTCTCCGTGCTGCTGCA
>DATCFJ010000413.1:0-3630 GCA_036509605.1 Polyangiaceae bacterium
AGAGCTGCTCGTCTACGACGTAAAGACCAAGGACTACCGCAGCCAAGAAAAAGTGCGCTTCGATTCCCTAGGCGCGATCAAAAACGAGGACGACCCGAAGAAGCGCTTGAAGAAGCTGGTCTTCTCCGAAGACGTCGCGGGGAAATTCGCTTGGACGCTGCTAGCGAAGACGCTGATCTATAGCGCGCGGCGTCTCGGTGAAATCGCGGACGACATCGTGAGCATCGATCAAGCCATGCGCTGGGGCTTCAATTGGGAGCTCGGCCCGTTCGAAGCTTGGGACGCGATCGGTGTGCCGGAGTCCGTGCAGCGCATGAGGCAGGACGGCCTCGCCATTCCGGAGTGGGTCCTGAACATGCTCGCTTCGGGGCGCACCAGCTTCTATGCGGGCGGCCCCGCCGCGCCGAGCTATTTCGACGCCGCGTCGCACAGAGCCAAGCCCGTACCCACCGATCCCAAGCAAATTCGGCTCGATCAGCTGAAGAGCGAGCCCACCCGCGTGGTCAAGAAGAACCACGGCGCGTCCTTGGTAGATCTGGGTGACGGCGTATTATGCGTCGAGTTCCACACCAAGTTGAACACGCTCGACAACGACGTGATCGCGATGCTCGGCGAAGCCGCTGAAGTGGCGGAGCAGGGATTCCAAGCCGTGGTGATCGGCAACGGCGGAGAGCATTTCTGTGCCGGGGCGAATCTGATGCTGATCGCAATGGCCGCACAGCAGAAGGCCTGGGACCAAATCGAGCAAGTCGTATCGAGCTTGCAGAAGGCCATGCAGCGTCTGCGTTACGCGAAAGTGCCGGTCGTAGCGGCGCCGTTCCAGTACACGCTCGGCGGCGGCTGCGAGGTCGCCATGGCCGCGGACGCCTGCCAGGCACACGCCGAGACCTATATGGGCTTGGTCGAGGTCGGCGTCGGCTTGATCCCCGCGGGCGGGGGGTGCTTACGCATGGTCGAGCGTTACACGAGTGAGCTGAATGGAGTGAGCGGCGTCGACCTGCTTCCGTTCATCGGTCAGGCCTCGCTGAACATCGCCATGGCCAAGGTCGCAACTAGCGCCGAGGAGGCCAAATCCCTCAAATACCTGCGGAATACCGACGGTATTTCGCTGAATGCCAGCCGCCAATTGTTCGAAGCCAAGCAGCGAGCTTTGGGCCTGGCCGGGGCCGGCTATCGCCCGCCCCTCCCCCCCCTCCTACCCGCCGCCGGGTATGACGCCGAGAAGACAATCGGCGCGCGGGTCTGGGGCATGGTCGAAGGCGGCTTCGCTTCGCCACACGATGCGCTGATCGCGAACAAGGTCGCGCACATCCTGTGCGGCGGTCCGGTGGCTGCCGGCACGCTACTCCCCGAACAGCATTTCCTGGATCTGGAGCGCGAAGCGTTCCTCTCGCTGTGCGGCGAGCAAAAGAGCCAAGAGCGTGTGCAGTTCATGCTCATGAACAACAAGCCGCTGAGAAACTAGGAGCAATACCGATGGCATTCCCCCTCAATGTGATCATTGCTTCAGCGGTTCGGACGCCGGTCGGGCGCGCGCTCAAGGGCACTTTGCGTAACACGCGGCCGGAAGATCTAGCCGCCGCGGCCATGAACGGCGCATTGGCGCGAGTCCCCGGCCTGAGGGCAGAAGACGTCGACGACGTGCTGCTCGGCTGCGCCATGCCGGAAGCCGAACAGGGCCTGAATATCGCTAGAAATGCGGTGTTTTTGGCAAAGTGGCCGAACAGCGTACCGGCTGAAACCATCAACCGCTTCTGCTCGAGCGGTCTGCAAGCCATCGCCCATGCGGCGATGAGCATTCAGGCTGGCCTGACACAAGTGTCGGTCGCGGGCGGCGTCGAGTCCATGTCCATGGTGCCGATGAGTGGCAACAAGGTGAGCTTGAACCCGAAGCTGATGGACGAGTTTCCCGAAGCGTACATCGCCATGGGACAGACGGCCGAGCGCGTCGCGTCGCGCTTCAACGTCACGCGCGCCGAGCAGGATGCGTTTGCCGTACGCTCGCACGAGCGCGCGCTGGCGGCGATCGCCGCGGGCCGCTTCAACGACGAGATAGTGCCCGTGCAAGCCCGCGTGCTCGACGGCAGCGCGGTCTCGGCGCTCACGTTCAGCATCGACGAATGCCCACGTCCCGGTACCACGCTCGACGTGCTCGGTAAGCTGAAGCCCGTGTTCAAGCAGGGCGGGTCGGTCACCGCCGGCAACAGCTCACCGACCAACGACGGCGCTGCGGCGGCCGTGCTGCTCTCCGACAAGAAAGCCGCGGATCTGGGCGTGAAAGCGCTCGGACGCATGCGCGGCTTCGCGCTCGCCGGCGTCGACCCGGACATCATGGGCATCGGTCCGGTGCCCGCTATCCGCAAATTACTGGCTCAAACCGGGCTCAGCATCGCCGATATCGATCTATTCGAGATCAACGAGGCGTTCGCGGCGCAAGCGGCTTATTGCGGGCGTGAGCTAGGCGTCCCTGACGACAAGTTGAACGTGAACGGTGGTGCTATCGCGCTCGGTCACCCACTCGGCTGCACCGGGGCGAAGCTCACGGCCACGGTGCTGCACGAGCTGCGTCGTCGCGGCGGCCGTTACGGCATCGTGTCGATGTGCATCGGCGGCGGTATGGGCGCAGCCGGCTTGTTCGAAGTCTAAACCCGAGCCGTCACTTGAACGGCTCGGGCGTGCAGCTGGCGCCGCGGCAGCCTTCGACGTCCACGCCGAAAATCTTGAGCTCGGTCTTGGCCCAGCAGCCTTCGCCCGCGGTGTCTTTCGCGTAGTCGTAGCTGCGGGCGCCCGGCGTCAAGCTGTGGAACACGGGCGTCAGCAGCGCATGCCCGCCGTCTAGATTCACACGCGCGTGAAAGCGATACTCGTTGCGAGCCTTCGTCTCCGACTGATACGCCGACTCCGGTGCATCGAATAACAAGTGCAAATTGAGCATGCACGCTTCGCTCTCCACCGTGGCTCGCGAGAACTCGTGCTTATGCACGCGTGCCATGAAGGTTGCTTCTTTGCTCCACGCGAGCGCCAGAGCGGGCACAAGCAGAGCCGCAGCCGTGAGCAGAGCGCAGGTCCCGCGTACCGTCGAAACGCGCATGATTTTCCGATGATGTCACGCACAGCGCCACGGGACTGCAAAAAAACGAGGCTCAACAAGCGCGAGAGAATCGAGGCGCGGCGGCGGCAGGCGGCCGCGCCAGGCCTCCGCTTCCGCCGGTCGGGGCGCCGCCTGCCCTTCCCGCAGACCCGATAGTGGGTACTCCCCACTATTGAGCCGTCCGAGATAGCCGGTTTTGCGCCACAATTGGCCCGTTTTCAGAACGCGATTAGTGGGGGTTCCCCACTATCTACCCACGCGAGGGAGGGCTGTGCTCGAGGTGCATCCGCCAAGCGCCAACACCGCGCTTCGTGCCGCGCGCTCCTCGAAACCGCTCCCGCCGCGTGAGCCAGCAAGGAAGGGAGCTACTCTTGAATCGCGCAGTTCGGCGTGATCTTCAGCCCTTCACTGTATTCGACGCCGCTCGTGGTCACGTAGCGCGGGATCGTGCTGTCGTTGGGCGTGGACACTTTGGCGGCGTCGGTGATGGCGACGTTCGAGGCAGTCTTCTTGATGCCTCCGACGGCCATCGGCGTCGC